>JAYVZW010000531.1:0-8717 GCA_043783015.1 Verrucomicrobiota bacterium | reverse complement strand
CGTAGCGGGTGACATAATTTTCCACCGAATGGCAGAGATCGCCCAGCATGAGTCCGGCCCGCGCCCAGTCGATGGCAATCAATAGCGCGTCCTCGGTGGCAGACAGCAACTTCTGCACATCCGGTGCAATGGGCGGCACTGGCACTGTGAGGGCATTGTCTCCGACCCAGCCATCCTTGATGATACCGACATCAATTTTCACAATGTCGCCCGGTTTGATTACACGCGTGCTGCCGATGCCGTGCACGACTTCTTCATTTACGCCGATGCAAATGTGACCGGGAAATTTTTTACGTCCAACCTGATAATTTAAAAAGGCGCTGGTGGCTCCTGCGGCTTTGATCTCGGCGGCAGCGAAGCGGTCAATTTCACCCGTAGTAACACCAACCTGAACCTGTGAGGCGGCTTTGATCAGAATATCGCGCGCAACCCCACAGGCCCGGCGCAATCCATCCAATGCCTTGCCATGGCGCGTGGGGATGCGGTCAAATGCCAGAGCCATGCGAAGCAGCTCCTTTTCAATGTCCGTGCATGAGCGCCCATGCCAGACCGATGATGGCAATCACTGAAATGCTCGTCCAGAGCCAAACAACCGTGGTGGGATTGGCCGCCAATCCTCCTGATACTGCGCGATCAGTGCGTCCACGGATTTTGCCCTTGCGGAGAAATCCGTCGTAATGACGCTGGAGAAGATGGGTCTCAACCTGTCTCATGACATCCAATACAACGCCGACAAGAATCAGAATGCTGGTGCCGCCGAAGAATTGGCTGACACGGGAGTCGAGCTGGAGCTGCCTTTGCAGAAGAAGCGGCAGAAGATAGATGATCGTGAGGAACGCGGCACCCGCAAAGGTGAGGCGGCTCATGGTGAAATCGAGGAAATCCGCCGTAGGCTTGCCTGGGCGCACGCCGGGAATGTATCCACCGCTTTTTTTCAAATCCTCGGAAATTTGCGCTGGCTGGAACATGGTGGCGACCCAGAAATAGCTGAAAAAGAAAATTAAACCGGTCGAAATAATGACATAAGGATAGCCGGTGGTGATGCGCGTCACCCAGACTGTCACACTGTGATTGTCGGGAAACATGAAACCGATGATCTGAGACGGGAAAAGCACGATGGCCTGGGCAAAGATGATGGGCATGACGCCTGAATAATTGACCTTGAGCGGCATATATTGCGTCTGGCCACCGTAAACCTTGCGGCCTACCACGCGCTTGGCGTATTGGATGGCGATCCGTCGCTGCGCCTGGGTCAGGGCGATAATGCCAGCGATGACGGCAATCAGAAGGACCACAAGCATCAATACCGTAAGCGCGTCCATGGCCCCAGCGTCGGGCTTGCCGATGTAGGTTTTCCAAACCCGAACCAATGATCCTGGAAGATCGGCCACAATGTTAATGGAGATGAGCAGGGAAATGCCATTACCAATGCCCCGCTCTGTAATCTGCTCACCGAGCCACATGATAAAGAGGCTTCCAGCGGTGATGGTCAGGACGGCCGTAATAAGGAAGCTCGGCCCGTAATTTGGCACCAGCGGCCCATGATCCCTGATAATGGTATCAAGACCGTGCAGGAAAGGGTTTTGTCCGGGATTTTTGAGTGATTGAGCCAGGAGATAGCCTTGGAACAGACAAAGAAAGACCGTCGCATACCGAGTCCATTGGTTAATCTTCTGGCGTCCACCGTCTTCACGCGCGATCTTGCTCAGCGTAGGCACCACGGCGGTAAGAAGCTGCAACATGATCGATGCACTGATATAAGGCATAATGCCGAGCGCGAAGATGGCGCATTTGCTCAGGCCTCCACCGCTGAAAACGTTAAGCAAAGCCGCAATGGCCGCAGCCGGTGAACTGTCTGACGCAGAACTGGCCACCCATATCTGTAGAATGTGTGGATTGACCCCCGGGATGGTGATGGCATAGCCAATGCGAACAATGACAATCATTGCCAGCGTGAATAAAATTCGGTGGCGGAGATCGGGTATCTTGAGGCTGTTTACGAAGGCGGAAATCATGGTGTGATGACAGTGGCTGGAAACAGCAAGCGACTCAGAAGCAAACTGAGCCGCCTACGAGTAACATTATATTAAAACTTCAAAGTCAGAATTGCATTCAAGCGGCGGCAACGACTTTTTTCTTACGCTTGCCGATTACCAGAGTGAGGCTACCGCCTGATTTTTCGATTTTTTCTCTGGCAGCAGCGCTGGCTTTGTCCACCTCGATGGTGAATTTCTTGGTGACATCACCTTCGGCGAGCAACTTGATACCGTCCCACTTGATCCCGCGAAGTCCACGGACCAGACCGGCCTTGCGCAGGCTCTCTTCATTAACAATCGCGCCGTCGTCGAAGCGTTCATTCAAGCGGTCAAGGTTAACCACCGTATATTCAGTGCGGAAGGCAGCATTGCTGAAACCGCGCTTGGGCAAGCGGCGGTGCAAGGGCATCTGCCCACCTTCGAATCCTGGTTTGATTGCGGAACCGGAACGGGCCTTCTGGCCTTTATGCCCACGGCCGGATGTTTTGCCGTGGCCGGAACTTTCACCGCGGCCAACACGTTTGCGACGCTTGGTGGAACCGGGGGCGGGTTTGATGTCGTGAAGTCTCATGATGCGTTTTCTTGTAGGGAGGTGCTGTGGCGGGTGGCGGATAGTCGAAATTATATGGCTTTTTTCTCAACTAATTTCTTGCCGCGCATTTTGAAAATTTCATCCGGCATGCGCAGGGCACCCAGAGCCGCGAGAGTGGCTTTGACTACGTTCGCATGATTGCTGGATCCGAGTGATTTGGCCAGCACGTCTTTCACTCCAGCAACTTCACATACGGCACGAACACCACCACCGGCAATGATTCCAGTCCCGGGCGAAGCAGGTTTGAGCAAAACGTGCCCTCCACCATGTTCACCTACGACCTCATGGGGAATGGTGGAGTTCAACAGATTCACCTTTACGAAGCTGCGGCGAGAAGCCTCACTGGCTTTCTTGATCGCATCAGAAACCTCGTTGGCTTTACCAAATCCAAGTCCGACTTTGCCCTGACGATCGCCTGCAACGACCAGTGCGCTAAAACTGAAGCGTCGGCCACCTTTGACGACCTTGGCGCATCGATTGATAAAGACTACTTTTTCCGCGATGTCAGACTTCTTGTCGTCACCTTTGGAGTCTGCTGAAGGTGCATCGGAGAATTTCTTAGCTGGTAGGGCCATAATGTATAAAGCGTGACTTGGTTAGAATTTGAGGCCTTTGGAGCGCGCCGCATCAGCCAGCGCCTTGACTTTGCCATGAAATTGATGACCACCACGATCAAAAACGACCGTTTCGATACTAGCTTTCAGAGCGCGATCTGCAATGGCTTCACCCACTTTGGCGGCGGTGACACAATTAGCCTTGTCGGAGAGCAGATCCTTTTCCATGGTGGAAGCGGAGGCCAGAGTCCGGCCTGCCACGTCATCAATAATCTGGACATAGACGCGCCTGTTGGAAAAACATACCGCAAGACGAGGTCTGGCAGGCGTTCCATGCACTTTCTTGCGAATGCGTTCGTGAATGTGTTTGCGGATTTGTTTGCGATTAATTGCAGCCATGATTGATATCCTCTATTATTTGACGCTCTTGCCTTCCTTGCGACGGACGTGTTCACCTGCGTAGCGAACACCCTTGCCCTTGTAAGGTTCCGGTGGGTAGTAACTGCGCACATCGGAGGCAAACTGCCCAACCAATTGCTTGTCCACTCCCTCAACTGAGATTTTGGTGTTTTCGTTTACTGTCACCTTGATCCCCTGAGGAATCGGGTGCAGCAACGGGTGTGAGTAGCCCAAGCTTAAATCGAGGTTGCTTCCTTTGACAGCGGCGCGGAACCCGACGCCCTGAATCTCAAGATCCTTTTTGAATCCCTGGCTGACGCCATGAACCATGTTTCCAATAAGCCGCTGAAGCGTCCCATGAAGAGCCTTGACCCGTCGATCGTCCGAAGCGCGCAAGACTAATATAGTTTTTTCCTCCTGCTTGAGCGATATGCCTTCCGGCAGCGGGATGGAGAGTTTGCCCTTAGGCCCCTCTACGAGAACAGCACCTTGCGCGTCAACTTTGACGTTGACCTTTTCCGGGAGCTGGATGGGTTGTTTTCCTACGCGTGACATGAAATTTTATTTTTTACCAGACAAGCGCTAGCAATTCGCCGCCGAGTTTCTGTTTGCGAGCGCGATGACCGGTCATCAGGCCCTGGGGGGTGGACAATATGGCAATTCCGGTTCCCTGCCGCACACGCGGGATTTCTTCAAACCCAACATAATGACGACGTCCCGGTGTGCTGACTCGCTTGAGATCAGTAATCACACCAGTTTTACCTTGATATTTCAATTTAACTTTGAGCTGCGGCTTGGTCGCCTCACTCGTGATAACTTCATAGCCCCAGATATAACCTTCCTCTTGCAGGATGCGGGCGATTTCCCCCTTAATCTTGGAGAAAGGCGCGGAAAAATCCTGCTTCGCGGCTGAGGTGGCATTGCGAATGCGTGTCAAGAAATCGGCGATTGGATCAGTTAGAACACTCATGAATAATAATAATCTGTGGCTTAGGCGGCGGCCTGTTCGGGTTGTTCACCGGCTTTCGAAGCCTGTGTGGCGGCGGGTTTGCGGAAGGGCATACCCAGAGCACGCAGCAATTCGCGAGCATGTTCGTCGTTCACCGCACTTGTGACAAAGGTGACGTCAAATCCAAGCGGACGCTTGATCTTGTCGAGTTCAATCTCGGGAAAAATGGACTGGTCGCTGATGCCGAGGGTGTAGTTCCCGCGTCCGTCAAAAGCACGGGCAGATACTCCTCGAAAGTCCCTGACGCGAGGAAGAGCGGTTTTGACCAGACGCATGAGAAAGTCATACATTTTTTGCCCGCGAAGAGTGACCTTGAGGCCAATGGGCTCGCCTTCACGCAATTTGAAATTTGAGATGGCCTTCTTGCTGAAGGTCACCATGGCCTTCTGTCCGGTTATCAGGCCCACGTCACGTGATGCATCTTCCACAGCCTGTTTCCTGTCAGCCTGTGAGCCGACGCCGCAGTTGATGACAATCTTTTCAAGCTTGGGGACTTGATGGATGTTTTTAAGCCCAAGCTGCGTGCGCAGTTCGGGAATGATTTTTTTAGTGTAATGTGTCAACAGTTCCGATTGCATTTGGACTCACCCTTTCTGGCTTCCCGCCCCACGCGCGCTGATGCGACGCATGAATTCAGGGGCATGTAAGTTGGAGGATTATTTCTTCTTATCAAGAGATTTGGCTGTTTTCCTTTCGACAAGCTTCACATTGGAAATGTGAATGGAAGCTTCGCGTTCGGCGAAGCCACCCTGAGGCTTGTCTTGCGTGGGCTTGACGGCCTTTTTGATCATATTTACACCTTCCACGAGAATTCTGGGGCCGGAGCGTTTGTCTTTGTCTTTGTCTTTGCTGATGACCTGCAGGATGGCTCCTTGAGCACCCTTGTGGTCACCAGTAATGACCTCGACGAGGTCGCCTTTTTTGACATGTGTTTTTGCGCGGTTCATAGGACTTCCGGTGCCAGGGAGACGATCTTCATGAAATTACGGTCGCGGAGCTCGCGGGCCACAGGGCCAAAAATGCGACTGCCGCGGGGATTGTTGTCCTTGTCGATTATGACGATGGCATTCTTGTCAAAACGAAGAACAGACCCGTCGCCGCGCAGGATTGGCGCGGCAGTGCGCACTACCACAGCTCTTACCACCTCGCCCTTTTTGACTGCCGCCGTGGGCGTGGATATGCGAACGTGAGCGGTGATGATGTCACCTACACCTGCAGTCCGTTTGTTCTTTCTTCCGATTACGCCAATCATCTCGGCCATCCGGGCGCCCGTGTTGTCGGCAATCGGTATTTCTGATTCCATCTGTAGCATAAGATCGTTTCTCCCTTTTTGTTATTGGTTGCTCGCCGTCGTCATTTAATGAGCCAGCACTTCCACAAGCTTCCATCGCTTCAGCTTGCTTATTGGGCGGGTTTCTACAATGCGAACTTTGTCACCTTCCTTGGCCTTTTGTTCTTCATCATGAGCGTAGAACTTGGATGTCTTGCGCACGATTTTTTTGAAAATCGGGTGCGGCACGCGGCGCTCGACCTCGACGACAATAGTCTTGGTCATTTTGTTGGAAACGACCACGCCTACGCGTGTCTTTTGCACTGATATGCGCTCTGGGGTTGAAGTAGGTGCCTCTTGAGTCATGATAATATTATGTGTTAAGCTGCTTATTCAGCCTTCTTTTTTGCAGATGCTTTTTTAACTGCAGCCTTTTTGCTTGCAGGCTTGGGTGCGGCTTTTTTTGGTGTTTTTGCCTTTTCCGCAGGGTCTGATGTGGTCTTCGCGCCATCGGCGGTCTTTGTTCCCACATTCAAGTCCAGGCGACGCTCGCTCAAGATCGTTTCGATGCGCGCGTTCTCCTTGCGCAAAGTTCTGAGGATGGCTTTGTTTTCCAATTGGCCTGATGCCTTTTGTATTCTCAATTGCAGCGCCTCTTGCTTCAGCTCACGGCCGCGCGCACGCAGTTCATCGATGGACAATTCGCGTAGTTTCGTTATTTTCATTATGATGCTTCGGGAAATGTTTAGTGTGTGGCATGACGCACCACGAAGCGCGTCCTGAGGCCAAGTTTGTTGGCCGCAAGCCGGCAAGCGTCACGGGCCAGCGCTTCATTGACGCCTGCAATTTCAAAAAGCATGGTTCCTGGATAGACAACGGCTACCCAAAATTCCGGCGGGCCTTTTCCCTTGCCCATTCGCGTTTCAGGAGGTCTGGCAGTGACGGGTTTGTGGGGAAATATTCTGATAAATACCACGCCCTTGCGCTTGAGATGACGTGTTATCGCGACGCGGCAAGCTTCGATCTGGTTGTTTTTGATCCAGCCTCGGTCAAGTGTCTGAAGTCCATACTCACCGAAACTCACTTTGTTTCCAGTCGTGGCATTACCTGCACGACTTCCGCGGTGCGCTTTGCGATATTTTACTCTGCTGGGCAAAAGTGCCATTGGGTTATCTCCTGAGGTTTAAGGGGGTTGATGGAATGATTTAGCCTTGCATTTGCCGCTCGCGATCTCCTGAACGGCGTCCTGCCGGACGGCGTTGGGGCTGCTGTTCGCCTTCGACTTCCGGTTTGCGGTTCAGCCAGCATTTGACGCCGATGAGACCATAAACCGTCTTTGCTTCGGTGAATCCATAATCAATGGGAATGCGCAACGTCTGGAGAGGGACTTTACCCTGACGATATTGTTCTGCACGGGCGATATCAGCTCCCCCCAGGCGACCGGCGCAACGAATACGAATTCCCTCGGCTCCCATATCCATGGCTGTCTGAACTGCGCGCTTCATGGCCCGACGGAATGAAATTCGACGCTCAAGCTGTGTGGCCACAGACTCCGCGACAAGCTGCGCATCAAGTTCAGGCTGTTTAATTTCAAGAATGTCGATCTTGACCTGTTTGCCGCCACACATTTTGGAAATCTCTGCGCTCATCACTTCGATTTCCTGGCCCTTGCGACCGATGACCAGCCCCGGACGGGCAGTGTGGAGAGTGACACGGACCAGATTCCATGCACGCTCGATGACAATTTTGGCAAGCGCAGCAGTCGACAATTTGTCTTTGAGGTATTTCCTTACCGCGAGATCGCTGTGGAGGAATTCAGTGTATTCCTTGTCAGGAGCAAACCATTTGGAGCGCCAGTCCTTGGTGACGGCGAGGCGGAAGACGATTGGATTAACTTTTTGTCCCATATGTTATGTGATCACGTGTTTCGTTCTTTCGGATTATTTTTTGCGAGCGCGTCGTGCCGCCTTTTTTTTGGACACTGCAGGCACATTCCCCGTGGCAGCCTCTGCTTCTTCCTTGGTGTCCGCCTCTTTCTCTGCGAGAATCACAGTGATGTGACTCATGCGCTTCTTGATGGCCCCGGCTGATCCCCGGGCGCGAGGCATGATGCGATGAAGAATGGGGCCCTTGGTGGCAACCGCGCTTTTGATGAACAAGTCATCCGCATCGAGTTCATGATTGTTCTCGGCATTGGCAATCGCCGAGCGCAAAACCTTGCCGATAAGCATTGCAGCTTTTTTAGGCGTGAAATTGAGGACATTCAGCGCATGAGAGACGGGCATTCCCGTGATGGCGCGCGTGACTTCCCTGGCCTTTTGGTCAGAGATGCGGGCGTATTTGTGAATTGCTTTGACTTCCATGACTGTTCTTTTGTTATCCTTTTGATGTTTCGACACGGCCGGTATCTCCGATTTTTACAGGTTCATCCTTACTGACCAGATCGCTCAACACAGCGGCGCATATGCCCTGGCGCACGTCAACAATCAATGCATGAGCCACCGGCTTGTCCTCACGAAAGATGGAGAAGGGCATGCCCGGTCGGACACCCTGACGGGAGCCGACATTGAGGACGGCAATGCCCATCTCTTCCTTGAGGCTGACGATACGGGCGTTGTGCAAATCGTTGTTGTTGTTATCTTGATTGGTATCAACACTTTTTTTTCCGAGGATCCCTAACACTTTTTCTGCAGTTGCCAGTGCCTTGTCTAATTCTAGTTTCCCTGCAGCTGACGCACCTTGGGAATTGCGCTTGGCATAAGAAAGGGCCGTCTCCGAGAGACTGATCAACGCTTCTGAAAGTAAACGTTTTTGCTGCTCCAGTATGCGCAAGTCACTAAGGGCGGACAGCAGTCCC
>JAYVZW010000530.1:0-2910 GCA_043783015.1 Verrucomicrobiota bacterium | reverse complement strand
GTGGCTTGCTGGAGGAGGGGTTCGAGGGACATGGTAAGAAAGGATGAAGAATGAAAGATGAGGGATGAAGAAGATTATGTGGTGAGGAATTCTGTGATAGCGGCGGCGACTTCATCGCGCTCAATGCTGGTGAGTTCCGGGAAGACAGGGATGCTGAGGACTTCACGCGCAAGCTGATGGGAGATTTCACAACCACCGCGCGAGGATTTTGGCAGTGCGGCAAAGCATTCCTGTCTATCGAGCGTGAGCGGATAGTAAATTTCGCAGCCGATTTTTTTTGCAGCGAGATGATCGCGCATCGCATCGCGTTTACCTTCGCCGAGAACGCGCAGGGTAAATTGATTCCAGATGTGCGTGTTGCCTTCCGTGGTGGGGGGCAGGACAAGTCCGGGCAGGTTGGAGAGCGTCTGTGTGTAATAGGCGGCGTTCGCCTGGCGCCGGGCATTATAGTCCGCGTAATGCGGCAGCTTCACGCGAAGCAGCGCGGCTTGGAGAGCATCCAGCCGGAAGTTCCCGCCGATCATCGAATGATAATACTTTGGTTCCATGCCGTGATTTCGCATGGCCTTGGCACGAGCGGCGAGTGCGGGATCATTGGAGACGAGCAAGCCGCCGTCGCCCAGCCCGCCGAGATTTTTGCTGGGGAAGAAGCTGTAGCAGCCATAGTGCCCGATGGTGCCCACACCGCGCCCGCGCTGGCTGGCACCGATGGCTTGGGCCGCGTCCTCGATAACATAAAGATTGTGCTCGCTGGCCAGAGCCATGTTGGCGTCCATGTCGGCGCATTGTCCGAAAAGATGAACCGGGATGATGGCCTTGGTGCGCGGAGTGATCTTTGCCCGGGCGTCGGCGACATTGATATTGAAGTCATGCGCGCAGACGTCCACGAAAACTGGCGTGGCTCCGACGCGCGAGACGCAGCCTGCCGTCGCAAAAAAAGTGAATGCGGGGCAGAGCACTTCATCGCCGGGGCCAATGTCCAGCGCCATGAGCGCGAGCAGAATGGCGTCAGTGCCCGATGAAACTCCGATGGAATGTTTTACACCAATAAGTTTCGCCGTCTCTTCCTCCAGCGCCGTGATCTCCGGCCCCATGATGAAAACGCCGCTGCGAAAGACGCGCGCAAACGCCTCGGTGAACTCCGCTTCCAGCGGATGGTTTTGTGCGTTGACGCTTAATAGTGGGACGGCCATGACAGTAGTTGTGAAACACCGGATACCGCGCAGGGCAAGCTCAAAACGGCGACAGTCATGCGAACTTGGTTGCCTGTGTTACGCCGGATTGCTCCGCATGTGCAGTTCGCTTTGCGCGAGTTTCAAGTCGGCATCGACCATGATTTTGACAAGCTCCTTGAACCGGACTTTTGGTTCCCAGCCGAGGATTTTATGTGCCTTGGCGGGATTGCCGATGAGCAATTCTACCTCGGCGGGACGCTCATAGCGCTGGTCGTGCTGGACGTGTTTTTCCCAGTCGAGTCCGAGCAAGCCGAATGTTTCTTCCACGAACTCGCGAACGCTGTGGGTCTCGTTCGTGGCGACCACATAGTCGTCCGGCTTGTCCTGCTGAAGCATGAGCCACATCATGTCCACGTAGTCCTTGGCATAACCCCAGTCGCGTTTAGCATCGAGGTTGCCGAGGTAGAGTTTTTCTTGCAGGCCCATTTTGATGCGGGTGGCGGCCCGGGTGATTTTGCGCGTGACAAAAGTTTCTCCACGACGCGGGGATTCGTGATTAAAAAGAATGCCGCTGCTTGCGTGAAGATTGTAACTCTCGCGATAGTTCACGGTCAGCCAATGGGCATAGACTTTCGCGCAAGCATAGGGCGAGCGCGGCCAGAAGGGGGTGTTCTCCGTCTGGGGAACTTCCTGGACCTTGCCGAACATTTCCGAGGAAGATGCCTGATAGAAGCGTGCCTTTTTGCTCAAGCCAGTTTCGCGAATGGCTTCAAGAATGCGCTGGGTGCCGAGGCCGACGATGTCCCCTGTGCTTTCCGGGATGTCGAAGGAGACCCGCACGTGGCTTTGAGCGCCGAGATTGTAAATTTCGTCGGGCTGGAGATCGTAGAGCAGCTTCACCAGCGCCACGGAATCCGTCAGGTCGCCATAGTGCAGAAACAGTCGCGTGTTATCGAAGTGCGGATCCGTGTAAATGTGATCAATGCGTTGAGTATTGAAGGAGGAGGACCGGCGGATGATGCCGTGGACTTCGTAGCCTTTCTGCAAGAGAAGTTCCGCAAGATAGGATCCGTCCTGTCCGGTGATGCCGGTGATGAGTGCGCGTTTCATGGAAAAATTTGGGATGAAAAACTAGCATGGATCAATTAACGCTGCACGGATTAATTGCACTGCGGCGCTTGACGGACATGGCGCAGACTCAGAACCTGCGTGGATGTCCTTGTTGGCAAATGATTCACTTTCCTTGAAGAAACATCTTGCGCCCCCATGAAAATCCGCCATTTTCTCCGTCCTCGCGCCGCTCTCCGGCGCCAGGCCATACACTTCCAATTGCAGCACGACCATGAGCATCATCGCCAAGATCAACCAAGAGCAACTCAAGACTGACCTCCCCGATTTCCGGGCTGGAGACAGCGTCAAAGTCCACACTCGCGTGGTAGAAGGAGACAAGGAGCGTATCCAGATCTTCGCAGGCATTGTCATCGCCCGCAAGAGTTCCGGCATGGACGCTGCTTTCACGGTTCGTAAAATTTCCTACGGCGAAGGTGTCGAACGCGTATTCCCTCTGCATTCACCCAGGATTTCCAAGATCGAAGTCACCAAGCGTGGCCGCGTCCGTCGTTCCCGTTTGCATTATTTGCGCAGTCGCGTCGGCAAGAGCGCCATGACCGTGGACGAGTTGATTGCCATCAATCAGCCACAGGCTGCAAGTTCATAACTTCAGTCGCGTATCGCC
>JAYVZW010000529.1:0-2913 GCA_043783015.1 Verrucomicrobiota bacterium | reverse complement strand
GCGAGTTCAAGCTCGTCTATGTCGCGCCAGAGCGTTTCCGAAGCGGCATGTTTGTGGATGCGCTGAAGCAGATCGAGGTCGCGTTCTTCGCTATTGATGAAGCGCACTGTCTCTCACAATGGGGTCACGATTTTCGCCCTGATTATCTCCGGCTCGGTCATGCTCTTGAAAACCTCGGCAGCCCCCAGGTGCTTGCCCTCACCGCCACCGCCACGCCAGAGGTGCGGGAGGACATCTTGCAGCATCTGCGGCTGCGCGATCCATTTTACAGCGTGCGCGGATTCTCGCGGCCCAATCTCTCGCTCAACATTACGCATTGCGAAAAGGCCCGGAACAAATACGAGCGCGTGAAAGACATCATCACGCAGTGGAAGACCGGCATCATCTACTGTGCCACGCGCAAAAAAGTCGAGGAAGTCACCGCCCAGCTCGATGACTGGCGCGTGAAGGCCATCACTTATCACGGTGGACTCGACGACAAGTCACGCGAGCTGGCACAGAACAAGTTCCTCCAAAAGAAAGCGGGCATCGCCATCGCCACGAACGCCTTCGGCATGGGCATTGATCGCAGCGACGTGCGTTTTGTGATTCACTTCGATGTGCCGGGCAGCGTCGAAGCCTATTATCAGGAGGCCGGACGCGCGGGTCGCGATGGCGAGCCAGCACACTGCGAATTGCTCTTCAACTTCGCCGACACCAAGACGCAGGAGTTTTTTATCGACGGCGCGAATCCCTCGTTCGAGACCATCCGCGACATTTACCAGACCTTGCTCAACTGGGCGGACAACGCGCATGAAGTCCATGCCACGATTGATGACATCGCCGATCACGCGCACGTGAAGAACAGCATGTCTGTCGGCAGCGCGCTCAGCCTGCTCGGACGGCAGGGCATGATCGAGCGCTTCGACATTCCCGGCAAACGAATGCGCGGCACGCGACTGCTCCAGCCCGATACGCTGGCGCGCAATCTCAAGCTCGACCGTGACGCCATCGCGGAGAAGGACAAGCGCGACCGGTCCAAGTTGCGCTCAATGATCGAACTCTGTTACGCCGACAAGTGCCGCCAGCAGATGATCCTGGAATACTTCGGCGAAGAGGATGCCGCGCCATGCGGGAACTGCGATGTCTGCAAACGCGGCGGAGCCAAATCCAGCGCTCGCGCCGGAACCTCGCAGGAAGTTGACTTGTTGCGCAAGGCCCTCAGCGGCGTCGCGCGCATGTGCCGCAAGGAACCGGACGGCATGTGGGCGCCGCGTTTCGGCAAGGGGCGCATCATCGCCATGCTGCTGGGAAGCAAATCGCGTGAGGTGGTGGACGCCGGTCTCGACCAGCTCTCGACCTATGGCTTGCTCAAGGGTCTCGGCAACGCGGGCGTGCATCAGCTTTTCAAGGAAATGGAAAAGCTGCATTTCGTTGAGACGGTTACACAAGAAGATTATCCATTGATGCGCATCACCGATGCCGGATCGGAGATCATGCGCAAGGGCGGCAATGTGAAAATGCTGTGGCCCGACACCAGCCCTGTAACGAAGATGACAAAGCGCGATGCGAAGTCAGCGGATGACATCGAAGTCATCGCTGGCGAGCTTGGATTTGATGACGTGCTCTTTGAAAAGTTGAAGAAGAAACGCAATGAAATCGCTCAGCGTGAGGGCGTGCCAGCCTATGTCATCTTTCACAACAACACGCTGGAGTTCTTCACGCGGCTGAAGCCGAAGTCGGTCGAGGCGGCAAAGAAAATTCGCGGCGTCGGTGAAGCGAAGGCCGAGAAATATCTCAATGACTTCATCAAGGTGATCATGAGTCACGGATGACGAGTCTGGAAAGCGGCGTCAAGTGCGTGTTCCGTCTTTGCAAAGGAGCACTGCATCCGTTAGTCTCCCTGGTATGAACTTGGAACGAATCACTCTCGACCCTGCCGTTATGTCGGGGAAACCCTGCATCCGAGACCTGCGGGTGACGGTAGCGAACATTCTCCGCCAACTGGCCTGCCACCGAACGTCGGAGCAAATTCTCGGTGCCTATCCCTATCTGGAACCGGAGGATATTGACGCCTGCCTGGGTTACGCGGCCCTGCGAGTTGATGATGAAGAACTGGTGATGTCCGCGGCATGAAGCTGCTGGTGGACATGAATCTGAGCCCGGACTGGGTGACGCTACTCACTGCCCGTGGATGGGAAGCGAAGCACTGGAGCCAGATCGGGTCCGGCAATGCCCCGGACGCCGAGCTGATGCGCTGGGCGCGAGAACACAAGCATGTGGTCATAACACAGGATCTGGATTTCTCACAAATTCTCTACATCACGCGCGACACTGGCCCCAGCGTGGTGCTCCTGCGCATGGACAACGAATTTGATCCTGCAGCCCGCGAACATGTCTGCGCGGCCATCGACCGTGCGGAACCAGCCTTAACTGCCGGAGCACTGCTCACCGTCTCCGGCAGGCGCGCCCGCCTGCGCCGCCTCCCTGTCGTTCCGGGAAAAGAAGACTAAACAGATTCGACCACGCTCCAACACCCGACCTCATGACTTCCGGCCCCATCTCTCAAAAACTCTTCGCGCTCGCCAAGCAATACATCCCCGGTGGAGTGAACTCACCCGTTCGCGCGTTTCGCAATGTCGGCGGCGAACCGTTCTTCGTTCGTCGCGCCAAGGGCTGCCGCATCTGGGACGTGGATGACCGCGCGTTGATTGATTACGTCGGCACTTGGGGCCCCGCGATCCTCGGCCATGCGCCACAGTGCGTCATCGAGGCCGTGCAAAACGCCGTGAAAGACGGAGTCAGCTTTGGCATTCCCAACATCTACGAAGTCGAGATGGCCAAGCTCATCTGCGAATGGGTGCCCAGCGTCGAGAAAGTCCGCATGGTCAACAGCGGCACTGAGGCCACGATGAGTTGCGTCCGCCTCGCACG
>JAYVZW010000528.1:0-2914 GCA_043783015.1 Verrucomicrobiota bacterium | reverse complement strand
CTGCTCCTTCGATCTTCCAGCGGATGATCGCGAATGTCGGTGCCGCCAAGCTCAAGGAGATCGTAGGCGACGAAGGCGATGGGAAATTCGGTGCGCGTGCGCAGCACCACTTGCTTGCGGCCGAGCCGACGCTGAAGCTTGCCGAAGGGCAGCGGGCCGTCGCCCATCCACGCGAGGATTTCACCATCAAGCACGGTCCCATCCGGGAGATAATCGCCCGCCTCAACCAGTTCAGGAAAAGCGTCCGAAATCATTTCGTCACCACGCGACCAGATGAGAGTCTCTCCGCCGCGATGAATGATTTGGGCGCGAATGCCATCCCACTTCCATTCGACCATCCATTCATCCAGGGGCCCAAGCTTCTCGATGCTTTCGCCTTTGCTGACTTGAAACTCGATGGGGGAGGCGAGGTGGAACGGGTAGGGCTTAGCGACCTCCCCCGCCTCGTCGTGCAGGATTCGGAGATAGTCTTCGGATGTGGGTTTCCACGCGCCCATCACGCGATGCGCCATCACGGCGGGCTCAATTCCAGCAACCTGCGCGAGCGCGCGAATGACGAGAGTTCGCGCCACTCCGGTTCGAAAATTTCCCGTGATGAGCTTGTTCCAAACAAACCGTTCATTGCCATCCAATTCGCGCCACGTCTGCACCAGCAGCTCACGTCGCCCGCCGTCCGGGAGCGTCTTCAGCGGCAGAAGCTGCTGCTCCACTATTTCCGCAAGCGACAGCGAGGAACCCTTGCCGGGACTTGGGATAAGCAGCGCAATCGTCTCCGCAGTGTCTCCCACTGCCGCGTGGCATTCCTCCACGAGCCAGGGCGGCAGTCCTGCCTCCGCAGCCGTCCACTCCCAAAGACTCTTGGTGGACACGGCGCGCGGCAAGGGGCGGCCGCAGAGAAACTGCAATGCCCAAGCAGCATCGCACGGTGACGCGTCGCGAAAATACCTTTCCATCGCGGCGACCTTTTCATTCGTCCGCGTGGTCTGATCGAGCTCACAGTAAAGTGTCACGAATCTTTTCATTCGATGCTGGGTGGCATATCCATTTCTTGTGCCGCGTCACCTCCGCTCTCATCCTCCTTTTCTCTCTCGAAGTGAGTCTTGATGGCGGTCGCTTCTTTTCCGCTTTCGCGCAGCCACCGCACCAGCGGCTCCGTGTAGCCGTGCGTGGCCCAAATGCGTTCAGCACCGGTGGCCTCGATGCTGGACAGCAATCCATCCCAGTCCGCGTGGTCAGACAAAACAAATCCCCGATCCAGCGAGCGACGCCGACGCGGGCCTCGGACCTGCATCCAGCCGGAAGCGAACGCCGTGGAGACATCGCCAAACTTCCGCAGCCATGGTGAATTGTCCGTGGAACCCGGCGCGATCACCAGCGCCTTGCCGCGGGTGGCTTTGATTCTTTCCAATTCCGGCGATTCGACGGGTGGTAATTTCACGCCTGCCTTTTCGTAAATCTCGACAAACTTCCGAACGGCTCCGTGGACAAAGATCGGGCCGATGCTCGCGTCCAACCCCGACAAGACGCGCTGCGATTTGCCGAGCGAATAGGCGAAAAGAACACTGGTTCGTTCCTTGGCCTGATTCTCGCGCCACCAGTCGTTGATTTCAGCGAAAATCTCCGCCTGCGGTCGCCAGCGATAGATCGGGAGCGCGAAGGTGGATTCGGTTACAAAGGTGTGACAGCGCACAGGCTCGAATGCTCCCGAAATGCCGTCGGACTCCGTCTTGTAATCGCCGCTCACGACCCAAACTTCTCCGCCACGTTCGACGCGCACTTGTGCCGAACCAAGGACGTGTCCAGCGGGATGAAACGAAACGGTCACCCCATTTCGCACAATTTTTTGCCCGAATGGAACGCACTCGATGCGCGCATCCTGTCCCAGCCGTTCCTGCAAAGCGAGTTTGCCAGGCTCCGCGGTGAGATAATTATCCGAGCCAGCGCGCGCGTGATCCGAGTGCGCATGAGTGATGATCGCGAAATCCACGGGCCGCCACGGGTCAATATAGAAATCACCCGTCGCGCAGTAAAGACCCCGCTCGGTATTGGTAATTAGCATCGTGAAAGTTTTGTGGAGGATGGCATCTGTCTGGTCCGCCATTGAATGCCCGGCACAGGACCATAGATGAACCTGTTGCCCAATGTTGATACGCGGGAATAGACCAAGCCTATTCGAGAAGTTTGAGCAGATTAGATTTCTTCTGTGCAAGCTGATCCATGCGGATTTTTCCGTAGGGTTACAACCCATGGAGAACAAAGGTTCCGGTGGGTTAGATAAAACCCATGAACCCATCCCTGTCGTCCAATTCGCTTTGTGACTGCGAGCTTATGTCGCGAATCGACCTCGGCTCTGAAGAGGCGCTTGAAGAAGTGTATCGCCGTTATGAGACCACACTGAGGTCGGCCATATTGCGGATTATGAACAACGACGCTGAAGTTGATGAGGTGCAGCAGGATATTGTTCTTCATGTGTGGAATCAAACTTCCTCTTTTTCATCCGCCAAGGGGCAGCTCTTGGGATGGCTTATCACCATTGCGCGCCGACGGTCCTTCGACCGCGTGCGGCAGCGATCAGCTTACCAAAGAGCCACGACCCGCTACGAATTGTCCTCCGTTCATCCGACCCATTCCTGGATGGTTGACAAGGAGGTTCAGCAAAATGAGTTGCTGGCATTGCTCATGAATTTCATCGGAGAATTGCCCCTACCCCAGGGAGAGGTGGTTCAACTCGTCTTCTTGGAAGGATTGACCCAGCGAGAGATCGCCGCCCGGCTCGCTCTTCCCTTTGGGCACAAAAAAACCCGGATAGAACTCGGGATGCGCAAATTAAATCGCTCGGCCTTGTGCCAACAGGCGGCCTGAGACCGTTGAGCCGCTTCAGAACGATTTCTCGACATGAGTCGGCTGCTTCACA
>JAYVZW010000527.1:0-8756 GCA_043783015.1 Verrucomicrobiota bacterium | reverse complement strand
GGCGCTCACGACCTGCGGGATGGCTTCACATTTACCAAATGCGCTATCGCGCATGGCAGTGTCCACGACAAAGAGGCATTTCACGAGGTCGGGATTGTCCTTCAGCAGGGTGGAGGCCTTGAAGGAGGTGAGCGTCTTGCCGCTGCCGGTGGTGTGCCAGGCGAAGCCGTTGCCGTCGTCGTCATCAATGCGCCCCACCATCATCCCGTGGCTGTAGGCACCCACGTTCCAGACGCCCACATCGTCGGTCATGATCATCAGGATGTTGGGGCGCTTCGTCTGCGCGTGAAGTTGCGTAGTGAGAACCAACGTGCAAAAGAGAGCGGATACCAGTTTCATGAGGAAGGATTGTGTGGGAACAGATCGATGCGTAATGTGCCTACTTGGCCGCAGCCGGTGCTTTGTCCAGCAGACGTTGAATCCGACGCGCGGTTTCAAGCAGCCCGTTCATCAGCTTAACGTTGAAGTCCGGCAGGAAGGTCTCGCCGAACTCACCACCGCTGCATGGCTGGTGCTTGCTGGTGCCCGTGATCCCTGGCTGCTGGCGAGTCTGGTGCCTCTGGCGTTCAATTGGCTGTCCACATGGCGGGTGCAAATCCCGCTGCACGACAAACTCGCGGCAGGCTTTGATGCGCAAGCTCATCAGCGACTCGTCGCGACCAATTGGTGGCGGACCGCTGCCTGGACCTTGCGAGGCATTTGCCTCATGATGGCGAGTCATTGATCTCAGTGCTCTTTTTGTTTCGTCGGCAGCGATCACTGCAAAACTTCACGTCATCCCACACCTTTTCCCATTTCTTGCGCCAGGTGAAGGGTCGTCCGCAGACGAGGCAAATCTTTGTAGGAAGATATGATTTCTTGACGCCTCTCATGTTTCTTCTGACTGGTGGTTTGGCTCGGTGACATCGCTCTGATTCATGTCGTGAAGCGATTTCAGATAAGCGTTTTTGGGTGCTTCTTTTGCGGGCCTTTCCTCAGTTTTCAGCATGCCTTGCACTCGCCCCGCACTCTCCGCAATGAGGCCCGCAATGAGTGAAGCTTCGGGCAGATTTTTCCAATACTTCTTCGGCATCTCCGACTGCATGGCGTTGATCTTGACCCGGGCTGGATTGAAAATATTCCGATAGTAAGTGCGCCACAGATCATCCAGCGCATCGGCATCGGGAGCATTGCTACGCGGCACTCCCGCGGTGAAATGCAGACGCTGGCCATCCCAGTGCGCACATTCATACGGCGTCAGGATGGACCAGTCCATGCCCGAGAATCGCTTTTCAAAAAACGGCACCGCCAGCCGCACAATGCGATGATCCGGCTCGAACCATGCGACGAACTGCTCGCGGCCCGTGGCGGCATCCACACTGACTGAGCGAAAGCGCACAAAGGCATGCATCTTGTGGATGTCGCGCCCCACGGCCTTGCACCAGTCCTGGATCTGTCGCACATCGCGATCCGTGGCCATGGAAAGCAAATGCCGCTCACCGCCGAGCATTAACCGCCACAGCAAGCGATAGAGCAAGGCCCAGCGCCTGGGATCGCTATGCGCCGCAGCACTCCGCGCGATGTCCATGAAGACCGGAGGCACTTTGATGGAACTTGCAGCAGGTGCCGTTGCGGCTGTCTCTCCGCCAACGAACAATGAAGCTTCTTGCGAATCATCGGTCCACAGCACGTCGTCAGGCATCACACCCTGCGCAAGCAATTGACGGGCCGCTGCGCGCCACGATTCATACTCAGGTTTGATGACGACAGTGCGCATGCTGACTTATAGCTCTCCCGATCTCACCGAGAGGAAGTCACTCGGTGCCGGTGTGGGCGGTGCGTCGAAGTTGATCTCGAGTTGCTCCGGTGGTGGCAAAAACCTTGCCCGCAGCGAGTCGCTATCCAGTCCCAGCTTGGCCGGATGATGATCAGCCGTGATGATGAACGGCATCAGTTTTTTCATCTGCAAGCGCAGCCGGATCAGGTCCGCCAGACGCAGCCGGGTGTAGCGTCTTGCACTCAGGAT
The DNA here is from genome assembly GCA_043783015.1 of Verrucomicrobiota bacterium. Taxonomy (GTDB): domain Bacteria; phylum Verrucomicrobiota; class Verrucomicrobiia; order Verrucomicrobiales; family Verrucomicrobiaceae; genus VFKE01. Next base: position 6,751 of record JAYVZW010000527.1, on the reverse strand, counting down.
GCGATCCGCATTGCGCACGCCAAGCCCGGGAATCCGCAGCAGCATCTCGCGGGGCGCTTTGTTCACATCTACTGGAAACGTCTCGCGATTTCGCAGCGCCCACGAGAGCTTGGGATCCAATGCCAGATCGAGATTGGGAGCGGAGATGTTGGCAATCTCCTCCACTTTGAAATCATAAAAGCGCAGCAACCAATCTGCCTGATACAACCGGTGCTCGCGAATCAACGGCGGTGCCTTCAATGGTAAAATCGATGACGGTTCCGGGATCGGACTGAATGCCGAATAGTAAACCCGGCGCAAGCGATGAGCCGTGTAGAGCTTGTCCGCACAGCCCAGAATCGCGGCATCAGTCGAGGCATCGGCCCCCACCAACATTTGGGTGCTCTGCCCCGTGGCAAAGGGCGGCGGCTTGGGCGCATCGGGCTTACGCTTCTCAGCATAACGCTCATCGATCTTTCCGCGAATGTGTCCCATCGCCGCCTCGGTGCGCGCCAGATTTTTTTCCGGAGCCAGCGTGTCCAGGCTTTGCTGGCTGGGCAGCTCCACATTGATGCTAATGCGGTCCGCATAGCGACCCGCCAGAGCAATGAGCGCCTGCGATGCTTCAGGAATGGTCTTCAAATGAATGTAACCACGGAACTGATGCTCCTCGCGCAACTTCCGCGCGACCTCGATCACCAATTCCATCGTGTGGTCCGCACTGCGGATGATCCCGCTGCTGAGAAACAATCCTTCGATGTAGTTCCGCTTATAGAAATCCAGCGTCAACTGCACCACCTCATCCGGTGTGAACCGGGCCCGCGTCACGTTGCTGGAGCGCCGGTTGATGCAGTAGTGGCAGTCATACAGACAGGCATTCGTCATGAGCACCTTCAGCAGCGAAACGCAGCGCCCGTCCGGCGTGTAGGAATGACAAATTCCGGCTCCACCCGTCGAACCCACGCCCTTGCTCCCACGCGAATCCTTGCGCGCCGCGCCACTGCTGGCACACGAAGCATCATACTTCGCGGCATCAGCCAGGATTTCGAGCTTGCGAGTAATGTCCATCAGGCGTGCTGCGTGCCTGCATTTCGAGCCGCCCATTTCCGCGTGCGGTAATGACGATACTTGAACAGCAGCGTCAAATAGAGTCGGACTCCCGTTTCGGAAACGAATCGTCCCCACCAGGAGCGACCCCATTGATAAGTCACCGTGTCATGCATGGTGCAGCGTCCCGTTCCATCTTCTTCAAAGCGGTGCTCGTGAACAAATAATTCGAATGGCCCTTTTACAATCTCATCCACCAATATATGCGGACGATGCACGGTCTTCCACCGGCAAGTCCAGCGCATGGGAATGATCCACCAATCGCGGCAATGAAGCTCGATCATGCGTCCTTCTTGTGCGGGGCCATCGGTCTTTAGGGAAACCAGCGTCAAGGTCGGCGGCATGACCTCGGTGAGATTGCGGGGATCGCTGTGGAAGTCCCACATGGTTTCCGCGCTGGCGGGAAGTGGAGTGCTGGTGTGAAAATGGGAGGGCATGCGGGTGTGAGTTAGGACTGTTTGAGAATAGCGTCGGCAGTTCTGCTTCCAGAGATGATTGCTCCTTCGATGGAAGCACTCCATTGATGATCACCACAAACATAGATGCCATCCTGCTCGCGGAATCCAGGACCGGTCATGCCCACGTCAGGCGGTTGTTCAGGCAGTGCCCGCTTGATTTGCTCAGTCCGCAAGTGTCGCCACTCGCGCACTTGATTGCCAAACCATGACTCCATCTCCGCAATGACTTGCGCTTCCAAATTCGCAGTCTCCGGCATTCCCAGCACGGAAATCGAAATCAATGACTGACCCATCGGCGCATAGCCTGGGGCGACATCCGAGGGCACACAAACATTATTCACCAAGCCCGAGCCGCTGCCATTGAGCGCAATGATTGCCTCGCGCATGGGCGATCGACTGGCGGCAAAATACAAGCACGTCACCGATCGCCAGGCTGGCTCCGTGCCGCCAAGGTTGGGCAACAACTTCGCCGCCGTTGAAGCATCGGTAGCCACCACTATGGCGTGCCCCGTGAGATGCTCACCCGAGTCCAGGACAACCTGGCCCGCTTTGACCTCAGTCACTTTCTCTCGAAGCCGGATCGTCCCCTCAGGCAATCGCAAGGCCAACTGACGGGGGATCTCACCCATACCTCGTGCGGGCAATGTCGCACTGCCTTGGGAGAACATCTTGAACGTGAACTCGAACATCCGACTCGATGTCCGCAGTTCACGCTCCAGAAAAATCCCACCGTAAAACGAGCGGAAGAAGCCATCGACCATGCGCGATGAAAACCCATTCTTCTGAAGATACGCCTCCGTCGTCACATCCTCATGCGCTGCGATTTCCTCAATGCTCGTCCGGCTCAGTCGCCATTTCAGCAGCGCCACCCGTAACTTGTCTGCCATCGATCCGATAGGAGCCAACGCGCTGGTGAGTAGATGGCGCGGCTCTCGAAAAACATCCATCACCCGCCGCAGACGACCCTGTGCAAACACCAGCGCACCCGGTTTAAACGGGCGCAAATCAAGACTCTGTTTATCCAGTAAAGCCCCCGCCTCAGGATAAGCATCAAGGAATACCTGAAATCCACGATCTAACAAGAATCCACCCACAAGATCTGTCCGCACACGTCCGCCCACAGCATCGCCACCCTCCAAGATTAAAGGCTCCATGCCTCCTGCGTGAAGACGGCCAGCGCAAGTAAGACTGGCCAGCCCACCACCCACAAGCAAGACTCGTTTTCTGAATAAATTCATTTTGAGCTTATGGCCGGCATGCTTCCAAATCTCTCACCGCCGCTTATACAAAGCGATTCAATACGGCATAAATAATAGATGGGCCGAATAAATGCGAATTTGATGGACATAGACACGAATATTTACGTATTCGGGACGGGCACAGTTGCCCCATCAACTCCAACTCTGCCAAGCGATGGAGTTTCGCACGCTAACATCGATCACAGTGGCTTCGTCCGAATCAGAGCGTTTAAACATCACTATTTCCGTCCGTCAGCATCGGAAAGAACTGATTTACCAGCCGTTCAGCATGGGTTCTCATGGACGCATTACACTACCAATGAAAACACAACGAATAGGCATCATCATGAACGGCGTCACCGGGCGAATGGGCACCAATCAACATCTCATTCGCTCGATCAAAGCGATCAGGGATCAAGGCGGCGTTAAAGTCGGCGATGATTTAATTTTGATGCCTGACCCTATTTTGACGGGGCGCAATCGCGACAAGCTTGCAGCGCTGGCAGCGCGCACGGGAGTGACCCGCTTCACCACGGATGTCGATGCGGCCTTGGCGAATCCTGAGGACGAGATCTTCTTTGATGCTTCAGGCACTCTGCAGCGGGCGGGCTTCCTCGAGAAGGCGGTGAAGGCAAAGAAGGCCATCTATTGTGAGAAGCCGACGGCGGTGGAATCGGCGGTGGCGCTTCGTCTGGCGAAACTGTGCGAGGACGCGGGCCTGAAGAATGGGGTGGTGCAGGATAAGCTCTGGCTCACAGGCATTCGCAAGTTCCGCATGTTACGCGATCAGGGTTTCTTTGGTCGCATTCTGAGTGTGCGAGGCGAGTTCGGTTACTGGGTCTTCACTGGCGAAGACGGTGACCAGCCTGCGCAACGTCCGTCATGGAACTATCGCAAGGAAGACGGCGGTGGCATCATCGTCGATATGCTCTGCCACTGGCGATATGTGATCGATGATCTCTTTGGCAAGGTGAAGGCGGTGAGTTGCCTTGGAGCCACCCATTTGCCGAAGCGCATTGATGAGCGCGGCAACGCCTATCCGGCCACCAGCGACGATGCCTGTTACGCAACCTTTGAATGTGAAGGCGGCGTCATTTGCCAGTTCAACAGTTCCTGGACAGTGCGTGTGCGTCGTGATGATCTCTTGACGATGCAGGTCGATGGCACACATGGCAGCGCCATCGTGGGACTGCGGAAATGCTGGGTGCAAGCTGCGGGCACCACGCCACGTCCGACATGGAACCCAGACATTGATCAGCCCATCAACTTCTTCGACGGCTGGCAGGAAGTGCCGGATACCACGACCTACGACAACGCGTTCAAAATCCAGTGGGAGGAATTCTTGAAGCATGTCGCGATCGGCACACCGTTCCCGTGGTCGCTGCGCGAAGGTGCAAAAGGCGTGCAGTTGGCGAAGCTCGGCTTGCAGAGTTGGGAGCAGCGCAAATGGCTGCCGGTGGAGCCGATGGTCTAATTCAAATGCGCTGCTCTATATGAAAGCACTCATCTCAAAACCCGAAGACCTCTCCCCGAATACTTCTTGGCTAGATACCGAGTGGGCCTGGACGGGCGAGGAAGAACTCATTAACCACACAGCCAAGCCGCGACTCTGTGCAGCCGCGTTGCTGCCGTTCCGTGAACAAAAACCGGAATGGGAAGGCTTCATCGCGAGTATTCGTTGGATGCAGGCAACGGCAGATCATTTCGGCGTGGAACTCGTCGTGGTGCTGAATGCTGACACGGGCTACATCTTCGATCTCAATGATGTGCTCTACGCGGAAGTGCTGCGCCATTTCCGTGCGGAGTTTCCTACTACGAAGTTCATCGCAGGTGTGACCGCTCGCGGTGCTCAAGATGACACATCATTCAATGCCGAGCGCTATCGTGCGTTGATCGACATCGTGCAGCAGCATGACAACTGCGAGGTCATGCTCATGACGTCAAAGTGGCTCAGTGCGCTGGAGCCGGAGCCATGCCGCGACGCCTATTACGAGATCGCCGAGTGGCTGATTCGTCCGGGCATAGTTCATGCTTTGGAGCCTGCCTTCGTGCCATGGGCCCGTCCGTTTGGTCCGTGGCTGCTGCATCAGCTCGCGCTGCATCCGAAGTTTGTTGGCGGCAAAATCAGCACCCTCGATGAGCCACACTTTCTCTACTGGGCTGCAATGTGCCGCGACCTCGCTCTCGATTTCGCCCCGCACAGTGGAGATGACTTCGGCATCGCCACCGCCATCAAACTGGGTCTGCCATTGCTCATCGGGGCCGCCGTTAGCGGTGCTCCGCTCATATGCGCAGCGAAGGACATGTGGCTGAACGACAACTCGCCACAAAAAAAGTTTCCCACTGGCACCGGGCGCTTCGACACACGCGTGTATAAAGTTTTCGAGGCTTTCCAATCGCTGGAGGACCAGGTCTTCCGTCTCGATGCACGGATGAGCGCCTCTGCCTACAAGCACAGCACAGCTCATGTTTTGCATAATCTCGGCATCATCGCCGCATCCGAGGCGCATCCCGCCTGCAAAGACCTGCGTGGAGCCGACGAATCCTCACGCATGAACGAGGCTTTGCGACGCCCATTGCGTATCGCGGACCGGCTGGGGATTCGGTTCTGAGGAAATAAAGCAAAATGATCGCGCTGCTCCTGGCAGTTTGACGGCAGACCACCTTGCCAAAGCACTTGAAAAATCCCTCGCTTCGCCCGCGATTGCCTCTAGTTTGCATGGCCCATGTATTCTGAGTTTGATTTTCAATACGCGATGGAAAACACCAAGGTTCTCCACGAGCCGGACCGCCGCATCGACACTTTTGGCAGCACCCAGTTTGAGTTTCATCTGGTGAGCGAACTGATGGACCAGGCGAACGTCACGCGCGTGCGCCAGGGCCGGATCGAAGCGGCAAAGCCCCTGATCCTCAAACCGGAGGGCATGGAAAACTGGAACTTCGACGGCTTCGGCCCCGGCGGGCAGGCCTTCGGCGAGTGGTTCAAGGAACACCTCAAGGACATCGCCTTTCTCCGCTACGGCTTTACTTTCACGCGTAGCGACATCAACGAGCATCTCGTCCATGAGCCGGTGACGGCGGTGTGCGACCGCATCATTGAGGACACACGCATTTCCGGCAATCCTATGCGCGCGATCATCCAGGGCGTGGACGATACTTGGGAAATCTCTCTGTTGAAGTTCACTTTCGAGATGATCCAGAAGTCGCATAACATCAACCTTTTCGATTTCAAACGACGCGGCCTCATCGGCTGAGTTACGCGCGGGGCCATGTCCAGATTAAAGATCGTTCTTTTTCTCTCCTCGCTGGCGCTGGCGGCGGCCTGCGTGGCCGGAGCGTGGTGGGCCTGCACACACATCCTCGGAAAGGACGAAGTCGTGACGAAGCAGATCCAGCAAATGCAGGGTAACAAAAAGGACCCGCCAGACCCCGGACTGCACCGCTTCGACAATGCCGTCACCACCATGAAAAAGGGTGAAATCGCAACTGGACGCGATGATCTATACGAGCTTCTGCGGAACTTCCCCGCATCCAGTCGCGCGCCCGAAGCCAAGCGCATCATTGGCGAGATGAATCTCGACGCGATGTTCTCGCAGAATCTGAACACGGCCAAAAAAGACTATATCGTCCGCCCGGGTGATTCGTTGGGTCTGATTGCGCGGAAGAATGACACCACTGTTGAATGCATCATGCGCGCCAACGCGATGATGAGCAGCGGCCTCCAACCCGGCGACCATCTCTTCATCTTTCCGCACGACTTTGACATGATCATTTCCGTCTCCGCGAAAACTCTCACGCTGCTGCGCAACGGGCGCTTCTTTAAAGAATACCAGGCACTCGATGTGAAACTTCCGCCCGGCATGAAGGTCGCCCCCACCATCGCAGCGGCTACCAGTAGTGATGGCGCCCAGCCTTCACCGCCTGCCGCTGTGCCGGTGGCTAAAACGACCGGCAAGAAAAAAACCACCA
>JAYVZW010000526.1:0-2928 GCA_043783015.1 Verrucomicrobiota bacterium | reverse complement strand
AAAAAAATGAGAGGGGGAATGATCGTGGTGATCGCCTATGATGGATTTGAGGGAAGGTTCCTTCAATTCGATGCCGGTTTGAAACTGTTGTCGGAGCTTTTTCTAGGTCCCTACTGGTTCGAAGAAATGGGCAAGGGCGCAAAAATCAAGCTGGAACCACCAGATAAAATTATTCTAGAAAACAATGGCACAATCATAAAAGATTTTACAATACGTGATGGAAAATTCTTTGATAAAAACGGCAAGCAGTGGGGCAAGGTTGAGTATATCAAAGCCAACCCCGGCCTGACCCCTGAAAAGTGAGTCAGGCATCCGCATACAGGCCTTGCCAGTGAAAAAAAGTTTGGGACAAGCCTGTTATTTTTATTCTTAACGCCCCACCTGCCCGAGCAGAATCCGGCGGATTTCCGCGATACCCTCCGGGCTGCGGTTGGACCAATGATCGCTGGGGACGATAACCTCGCTCTGCGCTCCGTCGGCGTGACTGCTCCAATAGGGCACGATGCCATCGGTGCTGACGGGTGGCGTATGGTCCAGATTTCCGCCCTTGCCCCTGTCGGCTATGATGGAATGGAAGGGGATGCTTTTCACTGGAGGAATTGATTCAATGGTAGTGATGAAGCGGTTACTGGGATCGAGCGTGTCGATGCTGTTGGGTGTGCGCGTGAGCTGCTGGCCGTCGGCCCTTGGCTTGGACAACATGGCCAGCTCCTTACCGACACGGGCGAGTCCAGCGGGACTGCCGATGATTCCTTTGCCCAGACGTCCGACGAAGCCGGTGGCCATATAACTGCCGCGCAACGATGCGGAAGCAAAGATCACGCGGGAGATGTCCGTCCGGTGCTGGAAGATCAGCACCTTTTGCAGGAGCGCGAGGGATTCTGGTGAAAGCGGCGTCTTGTCCGGTGGCGTGTCGAAGAAGGTGTTCCAGATGGCCATGCCGCTGTCCGTCATCAAGGTCCGGGTGATATTCCCGCCCATGCTGTGGCCAATGACGATGATCCGCTTGTGATCGGGGTAACGTTTAGTAATGGCATTAAGCTGGTCGCGCAGAATCGCTGCCATCAAGGGATAGGGATAGGCTGTGGGGTAAGTAAAGAACCAAAGCTGATAATTTTGCCGGAATGTCGCATCGCCGCGCAAGGTCTCGATCAAAGGCGCCCAGGTGGCCTGCGAATCGCCCAACCCGTGAATGCACAGGACTGGAATCTTTTTCGGATCATAGGGTTGCAGGCGGGCCAGCCGGGTATTGGACATAAAATCCTCCGGCTTCAGGAAGCGTTGGATTTCAGTTTTCCGAGGATTCAGTTCAGCGAGCGCCAATGCAATGGGCGCGGAGAAATCCGCCGCCACGGGATAGGTGTGGCCGGCGAATTTGACTGTCTCAGTCGCCAGCGGATCGATATAAGCCGCGGTGCAGGATTTGCCCTTGAATTGAAGCACTTCCGTGACGCCGTAATAAACGTGTTTGCCTTGGATGAAAGGATCGAACTTGGTCGGGTCAAAGCCCTTGGTGGCAATGATCATCGGCGCGCCCAGCCCGTCTTTCATGGTGCGTTGTTTGACCAGCTTGCCTTCAAATTGAAAACGGTCGGCAGGCATGATCCGCAGATGGGCCGGATTATGCTCGGGCTTGCCGTCATAGGTCATGGAAAATTTCCAGACGCCGCTCGCGCCAGGGCAGTTGACCGGGGTTTTCCACGGCTGGAATCCTGACTCTTCAATGACCTCAAAAAGACGGCCTATGGCAAAATTATAATCCTGGCGCGCCTGAACATCGCCGGGCTGTTTTTCCAATATCGCACCCGCCGCGCCCGCCGCATCAATCAACCTGCCCATCTGCACTTCGTGCTGCTTCGACGGATGCTTCATCGCCTGAACGATCATCTGACCAGCGGGCGTGATCGCATGATAATTCGGCCCCTTCTCGCTGAAAGAAGAATAGGTGGAGCAACTCGTGACAGCGAAGCCGACGCCAAGCAAGGCGATGCGAATACAGAACTGAAGTCTCATGAGTTTAATGCTGTCATGAACTGCGCGTTCGTCAAGACACGCGGATGGCGGCATCAACCGCGCCGTGACTCATGCGTGCTTTGCTGGCCGCAGGCGAGATAGATTTTGTGAAGCTCGGGACTGACTTCGTCGTCTTGGGCAGCGGCGGGACTGCGGGGATGGAACGGACAGATGGGCCGGCGCCCGGTTTTGGGATCGGCGCGGCGGAACCAGCAGAACCCTTGTTGCTGCTCTTCCTCGGTAAGTGACGCGGGGCCAAAGCCGAGGATGCCGCCCGCTTTCGGGTCGTTGCGTTGCGGGAGTTGCTCCAAGGCGATGCCGCGACCCTGCGCCCATTTTCTGAGCGCGTCCCCGTCCACGGCGTGCGCCTTGTTGTTAGGATCAAAATGTTCCGCGACGGCGCAGATGGTGGAGGCGCAGCCGTGGGCGATGCTGTCGCCTTGTTTTTTGCGGCTGTAACCGAGCATGGGATGGAAGGCGAAGGTGCCGCAGAGCCATTGAGGTTTCACGGCGAGCACGTCGAGATTCATCGGGAGGTCGGGCGATTCCACATCGGGATCGCCCATGATGGCGCGCTGCTTGAGGATGCGCCGGATGTCGCGCTGGCCTTGCTGGAATTTGTCGATCTTTCCGTTGTAGCGCAACTGGATGGCGCGGGCGCGAATCTCCGTCCAGCTCAGTTTGTCGAGGTCGTCACGTTTGCTCCAGTCAGCTTTTTCCGGCTCCAGTGTGGCCGTGAGAATAAGGTGCGGAACCTCGGGGCGTCGCTCGAATTTTCCGATGCCGCCTTTCCCCCAAAGGTAATCGACCACGGCACCGAGGGGCAGGTTGTCCATGATGCCGCCGTCGGCGTATTGGGCAACTTGCCCGGGGTGGCGATAAACTTCCCACGACCAGCGCGGACGGAACACGCCC
>JAYVZW010000525.1:0-2953 GCA_043783015.1 Verrucomicrobiota bacterium | reverse complement strand
AATGGGGCTGGAAGATATGAGCTTCCGCCTGATCGTCACGCCGGCAGCTGAGAAAGAGTTCGATGAAGCCATTGCATGGTATGAAAATCAATCACCCGGTCTGGGCGAACGCTTCACTCACTCCGTCAAAATGGCGTTTGATGAAATCCAGTCGCATCCTGAGCGATGTGGATTCAGCCGGTCTGGAACGCGGCGTTTGAAACTTGATCGGTTTCCCTACGAAATACATTTTCTCGTCTTTTTAGATTCTGTCAGCATCATCGCCGTGTTTCACGAGCGTCGAAACCCCGAAACTCTTCGCAAACGGTTGTCGTGAAACCCGCCTTTTTCTTTGATCGCGATGGAGTCGTGAACCGCTCGCCCGGCGCGGGCTATGTGCTCCGGCGCGAGGATTTTCATTTCAACGACGGCATCATCGACGCTCTCGCGTTGCTGAAGTCATGCGGCTTCGCGCTCATCCTCGTCACCAGCCAGCAAGGCGTGGGCAAGAGGCTGATGACGCAGGCGGCGCTGGATGAAATTCATGTCGCGATGCAATATGAACTTGCGCGACACGATGCGGCCTTTGATGCGATCTATGCCTGCACCTGTCTCGCGGACGACCCGCATTGCACTTGCCGCAAGCCGTCGCCGGAAATGATTTTTCAAGCCGTGCGCGAACATGATCTCGATCTGGAAAGGTCATGGCTCATCGGGGACCACGACCGGGACATCCAGATGGCGCTCAATGCTGGCATTCCAAGGACGATCCGCATTCAAGGTGAAAAACCGGAATCTGTGACCGCAGCGCATGTGCTCGGTGACACACGCGGATTACTTCCTTTGCTGCAAAGCCTGTTGTTACAAAAATGAGGAAGCTTATGTGTGGACAAATTTTGGCCGAAAAATTGAGTGCTGAATCCAAACCCATTTCGTCATTTTTTGTTTTTTTTGGCCACCTCCCCTTGTCTTCTGCACTTGGATGACGTCATTGCATTCGGAAATAAAACCGCGTCAAAAATACTCACCTCACTTGCCGAAATCGAACTGCTCCGGCGGCTGCTTTTGCTGAAGCGTCATTAAATAAGCCGCCACAGATTGCAGCAGTTCCTCTGTCTCGATGAACTGCGCGGCCCACGCCATTTTCTGTCCGTTCGCGTCTTCTTTTTGCACGCCCCGGACTCGATCACGATATTTCCGCATCTGACCCGCCAGATACCAGTCGGGCAAACCCACCAACGGCGCGGCACCAAAAACGAGTTCGCCCTCGCCATTGAAGCGATGGCATTCCATGCAGCGCTCTTCATAGAGCAGACGGCCCGTAGCCACGTCCCCCTTGATCGTGGGCTGAGGTATGACTCGCGGCAGCTTGCTGATGAACTCCGCCACGGCTATGACTTGCTCGTCATCGAGCACCTTGCTGATCGCTCGCATGAGCTGACCCTCGGCATCTTGTGGATGCGCCCCGCGCCGGTCGGCTCGGAAATTCTCAAGTTGTGCGCGAACATACCATGCGGGCAGGCTGGCGATGGACGGTGCTTTGATCTGCACGTTCCCCTCGCCCTTTGCGCCGTGACATTGCGCGCAGGCATTCTGAAAAATGACCCCGGCCACGGCTGGACCAATCGCGCACGCCGAGGAAACGTCTGTCAGCAAAATTGCTGCCATCGCGAATTGTAGCAGTGCAGAATCTCGCATAAGTGTTGAGTCTATTCCGTCGAATCCGATCACCGCAACTGATTGCTTGTTACGCACCAGCGGCAACGGGAGCATTCAGGCCGCTTGCCTTTCCATGAATCCGCGCCTATGCAAATGGCTCTATGAACGCCAAACCACTCGAAGGAAAAGTCGGACTCGTCTTCGGAGTCGCCAACAAACGCAGCATCGCCTGGGCCATTGCCCAAGCCTGGCACGCGGCAGGCGCAAAACTCATTTTCAATTTCCAAGGGGAACGCCTGAAGGACAACGTCGAGGAACTGGCCAGCACCTTCGGCGCGGATACACCGCTCATACCTTGTGATGTGTCGAAGGACGAGGAGGTGGATGCGTTTTTCGACAAAGTTCAGGGCATCGCTCCGAAGGTTGACATGCTGCTGCACAGCATCGCCTACGCACCCAAGGAGGCACTGGAAGGAGATTTTCTGAGCACTTCGCGCGATGCTTATCTCACGGCGCACAGCATCAGCGCCTACTCGCTGGTGCATCTCTCACGCAAAGCGGCTCCGCTTATGTCCGACGGTGGCAGCATCATTGCCATGAGCTACTATGGCGCTGAGAAGGTCGTGCCGCATTACAACGTCATGGGTGTCGCCAAGGCTTCGCTGGAAGCCAGCACGCGTTATCTCGCCTACGATCTCGGGAAGAAAAAAATCCGTGTGAACTGCATCAGCGCGGGACCGATGAACACGCTCGCCGCGCGCGGAGTTTCCGGCTTGGGCACGATGATCAAGCACTACGAGGAACACGCGCCGCTGGGACGCTCCTGCACGCTGGAAGAACTCGGCGCGACTGGTCTATTCCTCGCCAGCAACGGGTCCTCCGGCATTACCGGCCAGGTGCTATACGTGGACGGTGGTTATCAGATCATGGGGATGTGAGCGGAACTATTTCAGAGGCCCATGAGACAATCTCGACATCCATGAAAGCTCAACCAAACTCCTCCACTGCGATCCACACCGCTCAAGGCGCTCGTGGCACCGTCACCTGGCGCGCAGTGCCACTGGAGCAGGCAGACCGTGAATTTGATATCCACTTCTGGCAGTCGCAGCCGCCCGCCGCCCGCTTTGCAGCGGCTTGGGAGCTGGTGGAGACCGCCTGGCTCATTAAGGGTCGTCCCGCTCATGAACTCCGACTTCAAAGATCTGCTCACCATCTTGAACGACTGCCAGGTTAACTACCTTGTTGTCGGTGGTTACGCCTACATCCATTACGCTGAACCGCGTTACACCAAGGATATTGATCTTTGGATCATGCC
>JAYVZW010000524.1:0-2957 GCA_043783015.1 Verrucomicrobiota bacterium | reverse complement strand
AACGGCACGGTAGCGTTGCGACCGGCATTTTTCGCGGCCTGCTCGACGCCGACGCATCCGGCCAGCACGATCAAGTCAGCGAGCGATACTTTTTTGCCTTCGGACTGGGCGCTGTTGAACGAGGCCTGGATGCCTTCCAAAGTGGCGAGCACTTTGGCCAGTTGAGCTGGCTGATTTAATTCCCAGTCCTTATGGGGTGCCAGACGGAGGCGCGCACCATTGGCCCCACCACGTTTGTCAGAGCCACGGAAAGTGGAGGCGGATGCCCAGGCGGTGGTGACGAGTTGAGAAACTGTGAGGCCGGCGGCGATGATCTTGTCTTTGAGCGAGGCGATGTCCGCTTCATTGATGAGCGGGTGATCGACCGCGGGGATGGGGTCTTGCCAGATAAGTTCCTCCGCGGGCACTTCCGGGCCAAGATAGCGGGCGCGGGGGCCCATATCGCGGTGGGTGAGCTTGAACCAAGCGCGGGCGAAGGCGTCAGCGAACTGATCGGGATTCTCGAGGAAGCGGCGCGAAATTTTTTCGTAGGCGGGATCGAAACGTAGCGCGAGATCAGTCGTCAGCATGGACGGCGCAATGCGCTTCGCGGAGTCATGCGCGTGAGGCACGGTGCCATTGCCTGCGCCGTTCTTCGGCGTCCACTGCTGCGCTCCGGCAGGGCTTTTTGTGAGTTCCCACTCGTAGCCAAAAAGATGCTTGAAGTAGTCATGGCTCCACATTGTCGGCGTGGTGGTCCAGGTGACTTCCAAGCCGCTGGTGATCGTGTCGCCGCCTTTGCCGGTGCCGAAGCTATTCTTCCAGCCGAAGCCTTGTTCTTCGATGCCTGCTGCCTCGGGATCATCTCCGACATTGGTGGCCGGACCGGCACCGTGGGTCTTGCCGAAGGTGTGACCGCCCGCGATCAGCGCCACGGTTTCCTCGTCGTTCATCGCCATGCGGCCGAAGGTATCGCGGATATCCTTGGCTGACTTGATGGGATCAGGATTGCCGTCCGGACCTTCGGGGTTGACGTAGATCAATCCCATCTGCACGGCAGCCAGCGGGTTCTCGAGATCACGCGAGTGCTCCACCTTGCTGTCATCGTCCGTGACGAGTGCGTTGTGATCCTTCTCGGTCCCCGGTGAACCTTTGGAATAACGAATATCACCACCCAACCAAGTTTTCTCAGCACCCCAATAGACATCGTGATCGGGTTCCCAAGTGTCTTCGCGTCCGCCCGCGAAGCCGAAGGTTTTGAAGCCCATCGTTTCCAGCGCGACATTACCTGCGAGGATCATGAGATCGGCCCAGGAAATTTTGCGGCCATATTTTTGCTTGATCGGCCAGAGCAAGCGGCGCGCTTTATCGAGGCTTACGTTGTCCGGCCAACTGTTGAGCGGGGCGAAACGTTGCTGTCCGCGACCGCCGCCGCCACGGCCATCGCCGGTGCGGTAAGTGCCCGCGCTGTGCCAGGCCATGCGGACAAACAGACCGCCGTAGTGACCGAAGTCTGCGGGCCACCATTCCTGCGAATCAGTCATCAGCGCCGCGAGATCTTTTTTGAGTGCGGCGAAGTCGAGGCTTTGAAACTCCTTCGCGTAATCGAAGTCTCCACCCATGGGGTCGGACTTGGATGAATGCTGATGAAGAAGTTCGACCTTCAGTTGGTTCGGCCACCAGTCTTGGTTAGTGGTTCCGCCGCCGGCAGTGTGATTGAAGGGGCATTTGGCTTCGGTGGACATAAAAAATCTGGGGTTGGTTAAGATGGAATGCGAGTTGCAGTGTTGGTCATCACTACGCTGTTGGTCAACTGTCGGGTGCCGTAATTGCCGCATTGTTTTTCACCATCATGGCCACAAAAGCAAACAACAAGCCGTTGTTCGATCACCAGTCGCCGGGATCAAGCCTTGTATTTGTGTAAATAATACTAGAAATTCCAAGAGGACTTCTGAGCATATTCAAATGGGTTCTCGGTGTTGCTTCTTCGCCGCCTTGAGATAAAGCCCCATGAAATCTGGATGAATAACTTCCGCACCAACACCACCGTCGCTCACATCACGCCGTTTGCGGTGTTTATGCTGTTCATAGCGCTCGTGCCTGTAGCCGCCATCAAAAACAGTGCGCTACCTTGGTGGCGATCCGCGCCGGAGCATTGGGTCTATCCGCTGCAAACCTTGGCCTGCGGCCTGCTGATCGCATTCTTTTGGAAGAACTATACCTTCAAGCCGTCGCGCGGTTTTGTGTTGGCAACGATCTTCGCTGTCGTTGGGATCGTCGCCTGGGTCATTCCTGCCGAACTCTATCGCATGATGGACATCGCGCGCGGCGGTGGGGGGAAGGGCATCCCGCTTATCGGCTTCGTTGCCCGCGATGAAGGCTTTGATCCCACCATCTTCGAGCACGACCGCTTCTGGTATCCGCTCGTCATCATCATGCGTTTCATCCGCATGGTCGTTGTCGTTCCACTGGTCGAAGAAATACTCTGGCGCGGCTGGCTCATGCGCTGGCTGGTCTCCAACGATGAAAAACCCTTCACGTCCGTCCAGACTGGAACTCATAACTGGAAGGCGTTCGTCATCACCACCGCCGCGGTAGTCTTCGTTCATTCCAAGGAAGACTGGCTCGGCGCGCTCATCTTCGGCAGTCTGATGTATTACCTCTGCGTCCGCACCAGGAGCCTAGCCGCCTGCGTCTGCATGCACGCCGTCGCCAACCTTCTGCTGGGCATTTACGTCTTGAAAACACGGCAGTGGGGCTTTTGGTGAGCAAGTGAAAATCGCCCTCGCCCAGATCAACACCACCGTCGGAGACTTCGACAGAAACAAGTCGCTCATACTCGACGCCTATCGTCGCGCTGTGGCGCAGGGTGCGGAACTGGTGCTGACGCCGGAGCTGGCGATCACGGGCTATCCGCCGCGTGATCTCGTTCATCGCTCACGCTTTGTTCCCGCCAACAAGGAAGTGCTCGCAGCCAT
>JAYVZW010000523.1:0-8891 GCA_043783015.1 Verrucomicrobiota bacterium | reverse complement strand
AGGAGTGATCGCAAAAATATATTCATGGGGAACGCTGGCGCGGTCGAGTGTGTTTGTAAATGCTTCAACGCCTTCGATGGGAATATTTGTTTGAAATTTGTGCTTGGTGACTGCCTCGCACTCTGCCACATCTACCACCGCAACCCCGCATCAACACCATGCCTGATTCCACCCGAGAAAACCTCCGTTCCCTCCTCATGAAAAAATCCGTGATGCGCGGAGATTTCACCCTCGCCTCCGGCGCCAAGAGCGATCTCTATGTGGACTGCCGCCTCACGACGCTGGATGCCCAAGGCGCACATTTGCTCGGCCAGGTGATGTTTCCCATCCTCCGTTCTGCAGAAAAAGAACTGGGCGTGAAAGTGAGCAGTGTTGGTGGCTTGACGATGGGCGCTGATCCGGTCGCGCTTTCCATCGCCATCGCCTCCCACATCGCCGAACCCGCCTCCCCCGTTCACGCTTTCAGCGTTCGCAAGGAACCGAAAAAACACGGGCGGCAAAAGCTGGTGGAGGGCAATTTCAAAACTGGCGACAGCGTCGTGGTCGTGGATGATGTCATCACCACGGGCGGCTCGACATTGAAAGCCATCGAGAACGTGGAGGCGGAGGGCGGCAAGGTGGCCTTCGTCATGGTGCTGCTGGATCGGGAGGAAGGCGGTCGCGACATTATTGAAGCGCGCGGATACAAGGTTTACCCCGCTTTCACCCGCACCCAGCTTCTGGCTTGATCCATTCGAAAAAATCTTATAAATGAAATTGAATGAATTGACGTAAGCAGCGTCTATGGCATAACATTAACAATCTATGAAAAGCCTTCCTAAAGTTCTTACCCTGTCGGTGCTCGGAGCCTTGTCGCTCGTGAGCGTGAGTTGTGATACCACCACTGGCGCTCTGGCCGGAGGCGGCACAGGTGCCCTAGTCGGCGGCATTATCGGTAATCAAAGCGGGCACACCGCAGGCGGCGCCCTCATCGGCGGTGCGGTCGGCGCAGCGGCCGGCGGCGTGATGGGCAACCAGAACGAGCGCATCGGCAACATTGAGCGTCGTGACGCCCAGCAGCGCGCTTACGATCAGGGCCGCCAAGATGCTCAGTATCGCTAAATCGCGACATTCATTCCTAAATCAAGCCCACGCTCCACATGGAGCGCGGGCTTTTTTTGCTGGTCTGCGTCAAATCGCCACTTGCAGCAAGATGCTGCCTGCCCCAGCATTGAAATGCTGCATCCAGCTTTCCCATGAAAGGTCCCGTTGACACCCCCACAATCGCCGTTGTCGGATCGCTGAATCTGGACACTCTTGTCTCAGTGCCACATCTCCCCCAGCCTGGCGGAGCGGTCACAGCCGAGGGCTGGGAGATGCGCTATGGCGGAAAAGGCGCGAACCAAGCCGTGGCTGCCTGCCGTCAAGGGGCCATCGTGAGCATGATCGGCTGCGTTGGCAATGACGCCTTTGGTCGTCCGTATCTCGACCGCTTGAAGACCATGGGTATGAACGTGACGGGCATTACCATGCGCGACGATTGCGGAACGGGCAGCGCGCTTGTTTACGTCAATCCAGAAGGAGAAAACAGCATCGTCGTGCTCAAAGGCGCAAATGGATCCCTCACAAGAGATGATGTGCTCGCCCAGAGCACCGTCTTGGAAACGGCCGACGTCGTGGTCTGCCAGTTGGAGACCACCTTGGAGGCAACTGTCGCCGCCCTGCGCCGTGCCAATGAACTTCACAAGACAGCCATCTTGAATCCATCCCCGCTGATTGCCGAATTTCCATGGGGACATGTAATGATTGATTATCTCATCATGAATGAGCGCGAGGCGGCGGCCTTGCTGGGATTCTTTGTCGAAAGCACCTCGGAGGCTCCTCAAATACGCGCCAAAATGTCCAGCCTTGGCGTAGGCACGCTCATTGTCACGCGCGGTGCCCAGCCAACCTTCGCCATCAGCACCCATCAGGCACTGAAGATTCCCCCGCCTCAAGTTCAGGTCATTGACACCGTGGGCGCGGGCGATGCCTTCACCGGAACCTTCGCCGTCCACTGGGCGCAGACTCATGATCTGCTCGGCTCCATCCGCAAAGCCAACATCGCGGGAGCGCTCACCACCACCAAAACCGGCGCACAGGACGCCATCCCGTCCCGCGAGGAGGTCGATAACTTCGGCAGCTAGTCGCCGCTCCGGCACCAACTGAACGTAAAACCTGAGGCACCATTCCATGAAATTTCTTGTAAAACTCGCCGCGTTCGCGGCCCTTGTATTTTTCATCAGCCACCTTCTGGGCCGATCCGTAAAAAATAATATCGGAGAGTCGCTGCCTAAACTTGAGGTCAAATACATCGGCGACACCCCTGCGCTCGCAGGCAAGCCCATGATCGTGGAATTTTGGGCCACCTGGTGCGGCCCATGCCAGGAGAGCATTGCCCACCTCAACGAAATCTATAAACAATACAATGCCAAGGGTCTCGAAATCGTCGGGGTCACCAAAGAAGATGCTGCAACCGTGACGGCCTTCATGAAGAGCGTGCCCATCAACTACCCTGTCGCCGTTGATCCCAACTCCACGCTTTCAGCACTTTTCGGCATCACCGGCATTCCCCACGCGCTGCTCGTGGACAAGACCGGCAAGATTGTCTGGGAAGGCCACCCCCAAGAATTGAAGCCTGCGGACATCGAGGCCCTCCTGAAATAAGCCCCTTGCCCAGCGCACGTCATTTGCGCCCAATGGCGGGAGGTGCTAGATTCCGCGCCTCATGGAATTTCTCATCAGTTCGATACGCTTCATCGGCATCATTTTTCTCGTCATCGTTGTCTTCAACCTCATGATCGTCGTGCACGAGTGGGGACACTTTCTCGCTGCCAAATGGCGCGGCCTCAAGATCGAAAAATTCTACGTCTGGTTCGGCAAGCCGCTCTGGAAAAAGACCATCAATGGCGTTGAATACGGCCTCGGTTGCATTCCCGCGGGCGGTTTTGTGGCGCTGCCTCAAATGGCGCCCATGGATGCCATCGAAGGTCCCACTGAGGAGAAACGTGAGAAGCTTCCGCCCATATCGAGCCTCGACAAGATCATCGTCGCCATTGCCGGGCCCCTCTTCAGCTTTGGCCTCGCGTGTTTCTTTGCGGTGCTGGTATGGCATTTTGGCAAGCCTGAAAGCGAAGGCAGCACCACCACAGAAATCGGCTACGTGGCCAAGGACAGCGCTGCGGAGAAAGCTGGACTCAAGCCCGGCGACAACATTAAATTCATTGACGGTAAACCCGTGCGCAGCTTCGGCGGGCTGGTGGACAGCGTGCGCTGGCTCGTGGTTGCCAGCGAGGGCGAGAACATTAACTTCACCATCGAGCGCGACGGAAAACTTTTGCCTCCGATTCCAGTCAAGGCCGAGAAACCAGAGCAGGACAAAAACATGTCATGGTGGAAATCCATATTCGCCCGTCCGCCCTTCCGCGAGGTCGGCATTCTCGGACGCGACACGCCCATGGTTGCCGCGCTAATCGATGATAAGCAATACAACCCCGCCGCCATAGCCGGAATACAGCCCAACGACTTGATGATCGCGGTCGATGATATCCCTATACGGGGAGTTAGACAGCTAGGCGAATATATCCAGGATCATCCAGGCAAAACGCTCTCCATCCAGCTCCAGCGTGGCAGTGAGACTAAAACGGTTCAAGTCACACCCCGCGTGCCGGACGAGCGTCCGCAGGGTTTCGAAAAAGCTATGATTGGGATCAGTTGGGATCTGGACGGACGCCGCATCCCATCCCACCCCACTCCATGGGCGCAAGTCCGGGATGCCGGACGCACCATGTTCCAGACGATTCAGGCCGTCTTCTCTCGCAAATCAGATGTGAGTGCGCAGCATCTCAGTGGCTTCATCGGCATCACCCGCGTTTACTACAGCCTCTTTCAGGACAAATATGGCTGGCTTCTCGTGCTCTGGTTCAGCGTGGTGCTGAATATCAATCTGGCCATTCTGAACATGTTACCCTTCCCCGTTCTCGACGGCGGCCACATCACCATGGCCATCATCGAGTCCATCCGTCGCCGCCCAATCAACATCCGCGTGCTTGAAGTCGTGCAAACTGCCTGCGTCCTCCTCATTTTCGGATTCATGATCTTTGTCAGCATCAAGGACACGGGAGATATATTCGGGGCCGGTCAAAAGTCAGAACGCCAGTCAAAAAGCGATGACCTGAAAAAAGATCAAAAGACCCTCTACAAGTTCACAGCTCCGGCAGTGAAGTAACCCTCCTGCATGTCAGCGCCACATACGCTTCGCTACTGTCCTGACCTCTACCACTACGCCCGCCGCGAAACACGCGTTGTCAGGGTTGGCACTGTAAGCATCGGAGGCAGCAACCCCATCCGCGTGCAGTCGATGCTCACGTCGGACACCCGCGATACCGACGCCTGCGTGCAGCAGACGCTGGAACTCGTCGCCGCCGGTTGCGAGATCGTGCGCCTCACAGCGCAGACGCGGCCCATTGCGGAAAACTTGGAGCACATCAAGGCCGCTCTTCTCGCCCAAGGCTGTGACGTGCCACTGGTGGCCGACATCCATTTCAAACCGGACGCCGCGATGGAAGCAGCCAGGTGGGTGGAGAAGGTGCGGGTGAATCCCGGCAACTTCGTGGACAAGAAAAAATTCGCCGTTCGCGAATACTCCGATGCCGAATACGCGGAAGAAGTCGCGGCCATCGAGGAAGCCTTCGTGCCGTTCGTGCAGCTCTGCATCGAGAAGCAGCGAGCCATGCGCATCGGCACCAACCACGGTTCGCTCAGCGACCGCATCATGAACCGCTACGGCGACACGCCGCTTGGCATGGTGGAGAGCGCGCTGGAGTTCGCCCGCATCGCGCGCGCGCTGGATTATCACAACTTTGTCTTCTCGATGAAGGCCAGCAACCCCAAGGTGATGATCGAAGCCTATCGCCTGCTCGTCGCCAAGCTCAACGATCTGGGCGGCGACTGGAACTATCCGATCCATCTCGGCGTCACCGAGGCTGGCGACGGCGAGGACGGTCGCATCAAAAGTGCCATCGGCATCGGCTCGCTCCTCGCGGACGGCATAGGAGACACGGTGCGCGTTTCGCTCACGGAAGATTCTGTTCACGAAATTCCCGTGGCAAAGGCGCTTGTCGATTGCGGATTGCAGATTGCGGATTGCGGATTGATCAAGCAGTCACCGAAGCCAGGCTGGGATCCGTTCTCCTATGAGCGCCGGCACTCCGCATGTCTTGAAGTCAACGCCGTTCCTCTCGGCGGCGAGGAAACCGTGCGCGTCTTCACCACCCGCGCCAAATGGAACGCCCTCGCGCACAAGCTCGACAAGCTCGGCGACTTCCAACCGGAAATAGTCATTGAGGACAGCGGCGTGGTTGCCGTTGATCCACGCGACGATGCCGCCATTGCGGAACTCAACACTTGCGAATCCGTGCGGCTCGTCACCGTGAAGGACGACCTCGATCTCGCTACCATCCACGCCTTCCGCCTGCTCGCCGCCAAGCTCGATGCCCGACATCCGATACTCTTAAAGGATGAAAATGAATCTACTTCATCCCTCATTCCTCATCCTTCATCCTTTCTCCCCTCCCTTCTCAACGCCGCGATGAACCTTGGCTCCCTCCTCTGCGATGGCATCGGCGATGCCATCATCGTGCAGGGTGAAGAAGCTCCCGGCCAATCACTGCGCATTAGTTACAACATCCTCCAGGCCGCCGGCACTCGCATTTTCAAAACCGATTACGTCGCCTGTCCGAGCTGCGGCCGAACGCTCTTCAATCTGCAAACGACCACGCAGAAAATCCGCGCCGCCACCGGCCACCTCAAGGGCGTGCGCATCGCCGTCATGGGCTGCATCGTCAACGGCCCCGGCGAAATGGCTGATGCCGATTTCGGCTACGTCGGTGGCGCGCCCAACAAGATTAACCTTTACGTCGGCAAGACCGCCGTGAAGTTCAACATTCCCGAAGACGAAGCCGTCGCGCGATTGATTGACCTGATCAAAGAACATCATCGGTGGATAGATGCACCGGTGGCTGCGGCCTCCTGAGTGTTTAGGCTGCTAATTCAAACTCGTTGTTTTGATGAACTCCACCTTCGTGCCGCCTGATTACTTCAGGGAACTGCGGAAGGATGAAATCTTTGAGGATGCTGCCAAGCCTCTGGAGATTGATATCGGCTGTGGTGACGGCTCCTTCCTGCAACAGCTCGCAGCCTGTCACCCCGAGCGGAACTTTCTCGGATTGGAGCGCCTGCTTGGTCGGGTGGATAAAACCGCGCGCCGCATCGAGCGCACGGGTTTGGTCAATGCCCGTGTGCTCCGACTGGAGAGCAGTTACAGCGTGGGCTGGCTGTTGCCGACCCGGGGCGTCTCACGCGCGCATCTTCTCTGTCCTGATCCGTGGCCAAAGAAGGCACATCGGAAACACCGCATCATTAACCAGCCCGAATTTATCGACGGACTGGAGCGCATTCTAGAACCCGGCGGTGAGTTTCTGCTGAAATCCGATGATGCGGATTTTTTTGAGAACTCCCTTGAAGTCATGGCTGAACGCCCGGCTTTCACCCGGATCGACTGGAGGGAAGATGAATTTTCTTATCCTCAGACTGCCTTTGAAAAACAATGGATCGCCATCGGCAGGATAATTAACCGGACGCGCTGGCGGTTCACGCCCAATAACTTCCGCTAAACACCATCCTGGGCGTGGCACATATTTTCGAATCATCGCGCGGCGGCTGCGCGGTGTGTTGGCTGATCCCCAGTATAATGGCTTGTTACCTGCTTGTAAGTCTTTCTCAGGCTCTATCTGTGATAGAGTATTAACTTGCATCCGTAATACATTTATAGCTCGTTATCATGGAACTCAACCGCTTCACCGACTACTCACTCCGCGTTTTGATCTTTTCCGCCGCACGTGGCGGAGAAAAGGTAACGCTGAGCGAGATCACCACTGCCTATCGCATCTCCCAGCATCACCTCGTGAAAATTGTCCACTACCTAGGAAAGAAGGGCTACCTGCGCAACACCCGCGGGCGCACCGGTGGCATCATGCTCGGACGCAAACCCGAGGACATTGGTATCGGCGAGGTGATCCGCTGCACCGAGAGCAATTTGGATCTGGTGGAATGTTTTAACACCAAGACCAACACTTGCCGCCTGACGCCCGCCTGCAAGCTCAAGGGGGCATTGTTGGAAGCCCGTGCGGCCTTTATGGACGTGCTGGACACCTATACCCTCGCGGACTTCGTGCAGCAGAAGCTTTCCATTCTCAATTTATTACAGCCCCAGAGATACCTGCTCGCCTCATGAAAATTTCATTCCAACTTGCCGCCACGATTTTCTTCATCACTTGCTGTGCGAACAGCCCCGCGATGGATGGATTCACTACGGTGGACAAGCCTTGGGAAAATTCGAACGATCCCGTCGCGGGCATGTGGCGGCGCTGGCAGAGCGGACAGAGTGGGCCGGACACGCGCGATGAAAAAGCCTTTGTCGCGTCGGTCTTAAAAGAGTTGGGCGTCGCACAACAATCGCAAATGCTGGTCTTCTCCAAAACCAGTCTGCAAAATCCTCTCATCACTCCGCAAACACCACGCGCCATTTATTTCAGCGAGGACGTTTACTGCGGATGGGCGCAGGGCGGCATGATGGAACTCATCGGCTACGACCCCGAAAAAGGCCCGCAGTTCTATTCCCTGACCAATCCCTTCAACACCAAGGAGAAACCCGCCCTGCTCGCCACGGATAATTGCCTGTCGTGTCACGAGACCTCGCGCACCAACAACGTCAAGGGCATGTTGGTGCGCTCCGTGTTCACCGCTGACGACGGCCAGCCGATCCTGAGCCAGGGCAGCTTCGTCAGCGGCCATGAAAGTCCTTTGAGCGAACGCTGGGGCGGCTGGTATGTCACCGGGAAACACGGCACGGACCGGCACATGGGAAATGTCATCGCCACCGCGAACGGCGATCAAGTGGAGATCAACCGTGAGCAGGGTGCCAACGTCGTCTCGCTCGACCGCTTCTTCTCCACCAAACCCTATTTGCAAAAGACCAGCGACATCGTGGCCCTCATGGTGCTGGAACATCAATGCACCATGCATAACAAGATAACGGAAGCTTCCAAGAGTGCGCGCGAGGCCATGGTGCGCCAGATCGATCTGCAAAAAATTTTACATGAACCCGTCTCCGAGACACCGCAAGGCAGCGCCCTCAGCGTGATCCACAACCAGGCTGGCAAGGTCGTTAAGCACCTGCTCTTCTATGAGGAATACGCGCTGCACGATGGCGGGATCGAAGGCAGTGCCGCCTTCCAGGATGCCTTCCACAGAGATCGTCAAGAGACCGCCGACGGACGTTCGCTCAAGGACTTCCAGTTGCTCACGCGCCTCTTTAAATACCGCTGCAGTTACATGATCTACTCCAAAGCCTTCGATGCCATGCCCGAACAATTGAAGGACGAAGTCTATACCCAACTCTTTGCCGTGCTCAGCGGGCAGAACCAATCAAAGGACTTTGCTTATCTGAGCGCGACCGAAAGACAGCACATTAAGGATATCTTGGTTGAGACGAAAAAGGATCTGCCTTCGGAATGGAAGGAAAACTCCAAGGTTCAATCATCAAGAGCCAAGGAAGAAACAAGCTCAAGAAACCAATCATGACCGTGATCTGATTTTGTTTCTTAAATCTTCTTTGAAGTTTGGGGCTGGAGCATTGAATATTTCCCATCATGCGCCGCCTCGCACTCTACGCCTTCATCATCACCCTGCTCTGGCTCGGCTTCGTCTGTGCCATCAGCTTTTTGGAAGCGCCCATCAAATTTACCGCGCCCGGCGTAAGCAAGGCCCAGGCTCTGAGTATTGGCCGCCTGGTATTCCATGCGCTCAACCGC
>JAYVZW010000522.1:0-8947 GCA_043783015.1 Verrucomicrobiota bacterium | reverse complement strand
TCCCGGCAAACACACGCTAACGACGGACAATATTCCGATTCTCTCCACGCTCAAAGGCTGGAAATACGGCTTCCAGTCGCCCTTCAAGGCGGATGTGTATTACGTCAACACCCGCGTCTTCACCGGCAACAAATGGGGCACCAGCAACCCCATCATGATGCGCGACCAGGACTTCGGCATTGTGCGTGTGCGCGCGTTTGGCACCTTCGACTTCCATATTACCGATGTGAAACTTTTCCTCAAGGAGGTCGCGGGTTCGGACGATCATTTCCGTTTGGATGAATTCGCCGACACCATGCGCTCGCGTGTCGTCAGCGTATTCAGCGACGCCGTCGCCTCGGCGCACATCCCAGTTCTCGATCTCGCTACGCGATACACGGAGTTAGGTGATGCGCTGATGCCGGTCATCAATCCGATTCTTTCCAGCAAATACGGCATTGAGTTCACCAGCTTCATTCTGGAAAACGCCTCCGTGCCACCGGAGGTCGAGGCTGCGATCGACAAACGCAGCAGCATGAGCGCGGTCGGTAATCTAAATGACTACGTGAAATTCCAGATGGCCCAAGGCATGGGGCAGGGTGGAGGCGCAGGAGGTGCGCCCGCAGAAATGGCGATGGGATTCGCAATGGCCCAGCAGATGATGAAGACTACTGATCTCTCCCCCGGAGGACAGACGACTCCTGCGGCTGCCGCTGCGCCGAATGGCGACATTTTGACGCCTGCGCAAGTCGCACAGACTCTCGGAGTAACCGAACAGGATGTGATCGCCAGTATTGATGCCGGTGATCTCAAGGGTAAAAAAATCGGCTCCCAGTATCGCATCACCAAGGCGGCACTGGATGTCTTTCTCGCGCATTGATCCATGAGATTCAGACGGGCGGGGAGCGAATACGCTTCTCTCCCGTTGTGATTTCACACGAGCGCCGTCATGAGCGAGATCACCGCCCAACGAAAATTTCCCTGCCCGGCATGTGGCGCGGAAGCGGAATGGAATCCTGCCAAGCAGAAACTCGCCTGCCCCTTTTGCGGAGCGGAATCTGCGGCGGATATTAAAAGCGATGGCACGCTGGTCGAGGAGAGTGACCTTATTGCTGCGTTAAATTCTCTGCCGGAGGATGAGAAAGGCTGGAACGCAGAGAAGAAAACGGTGCGCTGCCAGAACTGCAACGCGATTTCCGTCTTTGATGCCGCGCGTGTTTCCCAGCGTTGTGACTTCTGCGGTTCGCCCTCGCTCATCGCGGTGGAGGATCAAAAGGCCCCCATCCGACCCAGCGCACTGCTGCCATTCGTCGTGGCTGAGAGCAAAGTGCGGGAGGCTATGCGCGTCTGGTTCGGCAGTCATTGGTTTGCGCCCGGCGCGCTCGCTCAGAAGGCGCTCACCGACACCGTGAAGGGTCTTTATATTCCATACTGGACTTTCGACGCTCATGTCACCGCGCAATGGACCGCCGAAGCGGGATACCATTACTCGGTGACCGACAATCAAGGCCGCTCCGAGCAACGCACCCGCTGGGAATACGCCAGCGGCTCTGTGGAGAATTTTTTTGATGACGTTCTGGTGCCCGCGTCCAAGGGGGTGCATCGGAAACTGCTGGAGGACTTGGAACCGTTTCCCACCACGACCGAGATCAAACCCTATGACCCCGCCTATCTTTCCGGCTGGGTGGCGGAGCAGTATCAAATTGACCTTCACGCCGCCGCGCAAGATTCCCGCACTCGCATGGAAGCCGAACTGAGACGTATGTGCATCGCGCAAATTCCCGGCGACACTTATCGCAGCCTCAACGTTTCGGCGGACTACTCCGCGCAGACTTTCAAGCACATCCTGCTCCCAGTTTGGCTGGCGACCTACAATTATGGCACGCGGAATTTCCAAGTCACCGTCAATGGCTTCACCGGCAAAGTCGCTGGAGAGTATCCCTTGAGCTGGATTAAGGTCACGCTGGCTGTTCTGGCCGGACTCATCATCCTGATTATCATCCTCCGCTTGCAGGGGCATCATTAAGCCAACTGGATCGAACGTTTCTGATAATGACTCTTCTGCAACGATATACCACGCGTAGCTGGTTCTGGTTTTTCCCGTTGCTCCTGGCTGTGGTGCCAGCATGGATGGCCTGGAAGTTTACCTGTCAGGTGCCTCACGCCGATCACTGGATGATGGCTGCCAAACCCTATTTTGCCTGGCAGGACGGAAAGCAGTCTTTCTGGAGTGCGGTCTATTCGCAGGGGAATGACAGCCGTTATGTCGTGTCAGCGCTCGCGGAGTTTTTTCTGATTGCCTTCACGAAGTGGAATCTGCGCATCGAGTCTTTGCTTTGCGTCCTGCTGGCGCTTGGGACAGCGACGTGCGTGATCGTTTTGTTTCGCGGGCTGCACCGTGGGGGCGTGGCGCATTCATGGTTCATGGCTTTGCTGGCCTGTGCCATGATTCTGTCTCCCCAGCAATGGATGAACTGGACCTTCGGCGTGCAAATTTGCTACGCGGCAGTTGTTCTGGGCACTGTCGCAGTGGTGCTGGTATTTCAAACTGCATGGCCGCTGGCGTTTCGCTCTGCCGCAGGAGCTTTGTGCGCCACGATCGCAGCACATTCGTTCATCAATGGCTGGTTCGCGTGGTTGCTGGGGTTTTCATATCTCGTGCGCGAGGCATGGTCAGGAGATCACCGCCGTCGGCAGATCGTCATTGCCTTTGCTATCTGGCTCGGGCTTTTTACAGTCACGGCTGCGTTCTATTTTTCTGGATATGCGGGAGGAACCCAAACACCTGGCACATCGTTACTCTCTCGTGCTCTGGCAGACCCCGGGGCCATGGTGCGCTTTTTTCTTTCAGTGCTGGGAGCGCCTTTCTCTGATGGATGGGCCACTTGGGATCGAGAGCTACGCATCCATCTGATCTACGCCATCGGGCCGGTAGTGGGAGTGATTTCACTGATCTTGTTCGGGAGCGCGCTCTTCACTTTTGTGCGGCGCGATTGGGCGCGGCATGGCGGGATGATCTTTCCATTTCTCTTGCTTTCGTTTTGGGGTTTGGCCAACGCTGCCGCCATCGCCTTGGGACGCACGGGCATGGCTATTTCGGATCCATTTCAGAGCCGTTACCCCGCTTACATCATCTGGTTTCACATTGGGCTGATGGGCATTCTTGCCGTGTCGAAGGGCAGAGTCTGGCAATGGCTGCGCGCCTGCTGGCTCGTCTTCGTCGCGTATGCTTGTATCATTGGATTTATCCAAGGACTGCGCGCCGGTGAACGTGATTTTCATCAAAATCGGATCATGGCTGCCGCCATCATGATGCGGCATGTGGCACCTGACCCGGTAAATCTGGATTGGGTGATGCCAGGCGAGGGGACACTCTTGCTGCAATCCTTTGACCGATTGGAAAGCATGGGCTGCCTCCATGTCCTGACTCTGCGCAGTGAACTGGTCAAGGACGCGCCCTTCAATAAATTGCTTGCGAAGGGCGAGTTGAAGAGCGGTCGGGTGGAGGCCCACGGCGTCCTGCTTGAAGGCTGGGCGATGGAATTGCCCTCTAAGCGCAATGCAGACGCCATCGCCATTTCGTGTCAGCCGGATGGTGGTGAGGAGACTTGGCTGGGGCTGGCCCAACGACGTATTATCAAGGGCAAATTACAGGATAAGCTTCATGCCCGAGCCTTTGAACAGCGCCTTGGCTGGCAGTATGAGACGCCGGTAGGGAACAGAAAGTCGGTCCATCCTGAACTACCAAATCCATTCCACAGCAAGCCGTTGCCCTCCGGAAAAGTTACCTTCCGCGCCTACGCTTGTGATTTGGACACCGGCAATTTTTCACAACTGGAAGGTGCTTTCACGACGCTGCTTCCGTAGTGGGTAGGAGAGGCGGTGACAGCAAGGGCTTGCTCGAGTTGCGGTAGCAAATGCTCGAATCTGGCCATCGTCGAATGCAATCTTTGTTGCGGACCATTCCAACACATGCTCGAAAAACATGACGCCAACTACGGCGAGTCTGCCCGCAGATATTCCGCCGAATTGCATTTTTTCATTACCTTCATTTCCGTTGCAGCACAACCATCCTCAGGGCGCAGGAATTTTCTGCATCGGCAGGGTGGTTTGAATCAGAAATAAATTTCCAATCTGGCGGCGACCATTCGGGAAAATACACAGGAGAATTTCCGGGTGGGAAGGCGGCCTGAACCAGAGTCAGCACGAGCCGGTCGGCGTGGGGCAGGGCCGCAGCATAGACTTGCGCGCCACCGCAGCAGACGATCTCGGTTTGGCCCGCCTGTGCAGCCAGGGCGAGGGCTTCCTCAATGGTGGCGACGGTGCGTTTGATGCCGGGGTTGAATTCATGCTGCCGGGTGAGCACAAGAGGAGTATGGCCGGGGCGAAACCAGCCGCGCATTTCTTCAAAGGTGCGTCTTCCGAGCAACAACCACTTGTCCTTGGTGTATTGGCGGAAGTGCGCGACATCAAACGGCAGATGCCAGGGGATGCCGTGTTCGTTGGCCAGCAGACGGTTCTCGTCGATGGCGGCGATGAGCGTGAGCAGGGGCTTCACGCGGACAACACTTCTTGGAGTTAAAAAATCGCGGGCTGTCCTTCGGGCAGGAGCAGCACGCGGTCTTTAAGATGGCGCGCGGCGGTGGCGCGTGCGAGGCGTTCGGCGGGTTCGTGGATAGGCTCGCCGCTCAAGGGGAAGGTGCCGTAGTGCATGGGGATCATGTGCCGCGCGGCCAGCATCTCGAAGGCGTCGAGCGCTTCCTCAGGATTCATGTGCACGGGGCGTCCGCTGGGCGGCTGATAGGCGCCGATGGGCATGAGCGCGACATCAATCTGCGCACGCTGGCCGATCTCGCGGAAGCCGTCAAAGAGGGAACTGTCGCCGCAATGAAACACCGTGCGATCTCCGCCGCGAATGAGATAGCCGCCAAACTGCCGGTAGGTGTCGTGGATCATGCGCGCGCCCCAATGTTTGGCCGGGGTGAGCGTGATCTCCAAATCGCGGAACTGCGCCTGATGCCAGCGGTCAAGTTCGATGACCTCGCTGAAGGCGCATTTTTTAACAATGCTGCCGACTCCCTTGGGCACAATAATGGGCTGGCCGGCGGCGATGGAGCGGAGGCTGGGCAGATGAAGGTGATCGAAGTGGGCGTGCGTGATGAGCACGAGGTCGATGTAAGGCAGGTCCGCCGCGTTCAGGCTGGGGTGACTGACGCGTTTGATCGGCCCATGCCAGAGCGCCCAGTTGGGATCGACGAGAATATTTTGTCCGCTGATCTGCACGAGAAATCCGGCGTGGCCCAGCCAGGTCACGCCGATCTGGTTGTTCTCCAGCGTCGGGAGCGCGAAGGACTCGCCGGAGGGAAGCCGCGGAGTCAGCAGGTGGGGGATGAGGACGTCGTTGATGAAACGGATGTTCCGCTTGCGCCATCCTTCAGTGGGGCGCAAGCCGACGTGATTGTCGTCAGTATCGGGCTGGGGCAGCTTGCTCTTGAGCTTCTTGCGATGCTTCGCACGCGCAGACTTGCTGATCGGCTGGAAGTGCTGGTCGTGAAGCATGGCGGAAAAAAGGCAGGTAGTATGCCGATTCGAATGGGAATGTATGATTTTTCGGCCAAGCTGCAAGCTCCATTTCACCCCGCTCCCGGTTTCGCTTTGGATACCAATCACGAACTTTTCCATGCCAAGGACGCGCTCCGGCAGTCCGTGCGCGCGCAACTCCGCGCTCTGACTCCGGATCAATGCGCCAAGTGGTCCGCAGAGATCGTGCGCCAGTTGATGCGCAACGATGAGTGGGCAAATTCAGCCGGTGTGGTGGCCTTGTTCAGCGGATTCAAATCAGAGCCTGACCTGCTGCCCTTGCTGCCCTGGCTGCGAGAGCGCGGATTGTCGGCGGCGTTTTTTGCCATCGAGGGCAATGGATTAATGAGTCCGTATCTGGTGCGCGGTGCGGAGGATTTGCTGCCGGGAAAATTCGGCGTGCTGGAGCCGAGGCACGAGGTCGCGGCGAAGCTGAATGTATCTGACCTCGGCGTTGTGCTGACCCCCGGACTGGCCTTTGGCGGAAATGATGGGGTCAGACTGGGGCGGGGGAAGGGGCATTACGACCGCATGTTTGCGAGCCCGGAATGCCGAGCCTTGCGCGTGGGTGTGGCTTTTGATGTTCAGATTATTCCAACAGTGCCTGCTGAACCGCATGACGCGCCGATGCAGGCACTGGTGACTGAGTCAGCACTGCGCCTCATCCCGGCTGCTGCACCGCCATGGTGAAATCCGGCACGCGCACGAGAACAGCGGTGCCGTCGTCTGTCTGGCCGAAAAATGTGCCCGATGCCGTGCTGGGATACTTGATCACGTGATAGCTGTTGTAGCTGAAGGAATGTCCCGGCTCCAGGCGCGGGGTCTGCCCCACAACTCCATCGCCCTCCACCACCAGGGTGCCACCGTGGTCGTCGCTGACGATCCATTTGCGACCGAAAATCGTCACGGGCAATTCCGATTCATTGTGAATGGAAAGGTGATAGACAAATGGATGCGGGCGCGCCGCATCGCTGTTCAGATGCGGCTCATGCGTGACCGAATCCACGGAGACCGTCAGTCCCGGCAGTTCCTTGAATCGTATTGGCTTTTTTGATTCGAGCATGGTCGAATCTAAGCAATCACTCGAAAGCGGTGCGATGCAAACCAAAAATATGAAGACAAACTTCGATGCATGCTGCTTGATGCCTGATGCCAGATGACCTCCAATCGCCCCAGTCGCCGCCCGTGGTGCTGAGCATCGCTGGTTCCGACTGCTCATCGGGTGCGGGGGTGCAGGCAGATTTGAAAACCTTTAGTGCACTGGGCTGTTATGGCCTTACGGCGCTCACGGCGGTGGTCGCGGAAGTGCCGGGCAAAGTGGAATGCATCAAGTTGATCGAGGCCGAGATGGTGGCTGCACAGATTCGCACGTTGGCCGGAGCTTTTCCGATAGCCGCAGCAAAGACGGGGATGCTCGGTGGAAGGCTCCAGATTGAAGCGGTCATCCGCGCTTGGGAACCACTGGCGTCGCGCGGGGTTCCTTTGGTGGTTGATCCCGTGATGGTCTCCTCCAGCGGAACTCGTTTGCTCGATGAGGATGCAATGGAACGCCTGGTCGGTGGCCTTGTTCCGCTGGCGAAACTTATCACGCCGAACCTGGCGGAAGCCGCCGTGTTGCTTGAAAGCAGCATCACCAATAAATCGGAGATGGAAGCCGGCGCGAAGGAATTGGTGCGACGGCACAAATGCGCCGTGCTGCTCAAGGGCGGGCATCTCATCGGAGATGACGTGTCCGATGTGCTGGTTGATGCCGGTGAGGTTCATTGGATTCAGGGGCGGCGCATTCACGGAGTGCGAACGCACGGCACTGGCTGCATTTATTCTGCGGCCATCGCGGCTGGACTGGCGCAAGGGCTGTCGCTTCTCGAAGCCGTGCGGCAAGCGAAGCGATGCATCATGGGGGCGATCTCCGGCCATCTCCGCTGGGGCGGAATGGATGCTTTGAATCCCGTGCCGACTCATGCGTAGTCATAAAAATTCGCGGACTTGGAATCAGCAAAATCTCGTTTATGTATTTTTACAATCGAGCATGAGACTGGTTTCCTTGATCATCATTTGTTCCCTGAACGCCCCGCTTCTGGAGGCGGAGGACAAGCCCTTGCTCGACCAGCTTCCGCAGAGCGCGCTGCAATCGGCTTTTCAAATCCTCCGGCGCGACTATATCCGGCGCGATGATCTTACTTATGAAGCGTTGAATCGCGCCGCATTACAGGGCTTGCTGGAGCGACTGAAATTTGGCGCGGAACTGGTGGCCGCCGACAAGGAAGAAATTGCCGCCAAGCCCCAGGTTTATGCGGAATTTCTAGCGTCGGACATCGCCTTTTTGCGTCCCGAGACCTTTGCGGCTGGCGAAGCTGACCTGTTTGAAAAGGCGCTGGCGAAGATTGTGGAACAGAAAGCGCGGCGTCTGATCCTCGATCTCCGTGCGACAAAAGCGGCAGGGTCTTTCGAGGAGGCTGCGCGAATGCTCGAGTGCTTCATTCCATCGGGCGAAGTTCTGTTCAAGTTGAAACAAATCGGGCGCGACGATGCCGAACTGTTCATCTCCAAGCGCGAACCGCTCTGGAAGGGGAATGTGGTGGTGCTCATCGACGGGGATTCGAACAATGCCGCCGAGGCTCTCGCGGCAAGCCTGTCGCAGCGCGGTCGCGCCTTGCTTATGGGGGAACCCACCCGTGGGGCAGCCGTGCGCATTTCAGAAGTGAAGCTCGACGATGGTTGCGCGCTGCGTTACGCGAGCGCGGAGATGCTCCTGCCGGACGGCTCCACATTCTTTCAGAAAGGGCTGACGCCAGCCATCTTCGTTCGCTCGGTCATGACGGAAAAATGGAGGGCCGTAGCCAGCAGCCGCGACGCCAGCCTGGCTGCGTTTGTGACCGATCGTGTGCGTCCGCGCTTCAATGAAGCAGCGCTGGTGCGGGGCGCTAATACCGAACTCGACGATTATGTCCGACGCAGCAAGGGGCAACTGCTGCCGGGTGATGAGGGGCAGGTGCGGGATCAAGTGACCCAGCGCGCCCTCGATTTGCTGAAATCATCCGATTTTGTCTCCCAGTTCAAGCTCGACTGGCAGGCGAAAACCCGGCTGATCGGTCCGGAGGAGCCAGAAACAAAAATTGTCATCCCCAATGATCATGAGTGACATCCGCATCGAGTCCAAAGTCGTCATCCTAAAAGTGCTCAGCGAGCGCGCCTGCCGGGCGTCCCTGCCCAACGGGAAAATCATCATCGCCTACATCAAGAAAAGGGATGCCAATACCCCGATCACACCGGGAGATGAGCGCCCAGTCCACTTATCATTGTGTAATTTCAGCGAGGGCCGTCTCCAGCCGGTCGTGAGGAAAGATACGTAAAATCGTGAATAAAATAGTTACATCCTTGGAGGCCG
>JAYVZW010000521.1:0-2980 GCA_043783015.1 Verrucomicrobiota bacterium | reverse complement strand
TTCCATTCTGTTGCAGACGCCAACAGAGATCCACGTCATCGCCAGCCTTGCGGTAGCGCGGATTGAATCCATTGATCGCTTCCAGGGCTTCACGCCGGCAGGCCATGTTGCAGCCGGGTATGTGCTCCGCAATCATGTCGCTCTCCAGAACGTGGGTTGGCTGGCCGGGCGAAGCTGCGACACAGGCGGCTACCCAGCCGTCGTCTGGAGTCAGATTAGGGCCACCCACCGCGACCGCGTCACAGGATTCGAGCTGATGCACCAAGTGTGTCAGCCAGTTCACATCAACAAAACAATCCGAATCCGTGTAAGCGATGATCGAGCCTGTCGCCGACTGAAGTCCCATATTACGCGCTGCACTCAGCCCTTGATTGCTTTGACAAATCACGCGCACGGCGGGGAAGCGCGCGGCGATCTCACCCGTGTTGTCGCTCGATCCGTCGTCCACGAGAATGATCTCAAAATCAGGATAGTCGAGCGCCACCAAGGATCGAAGGCATTCATCAAGGGTGCTGGCTCCGTTATAAGAACAGACTATCACCGAGACCCGTGGCGCAGCTTGGAGCAAGGCGGACGGTTGCTTGCGAAACACTTCCTCAACTGCATGGCACGCAAGCTTTGGTGTGCGATCCAACCTGGTGATCCCGAAAGCCCAGTCTTCGATCCGGGCGCCTCCGGTATGCCAGTCGTCGGTCCATGAAAAGACAAAATTGCCCGCCACTCCCATGAGCGTTGCTTCACGAAGATGACTTGCAAGGAACGCAGCCTGCTCGGCCTCAGCGTGCCGGATAGTGTCCATGCCAAGTTCACCAAGCAGCAATGGCTTGTCCCCCGCAAGAATCTGCAGATGATTCACATAGCGCCGGAATGCGGCAGGCTCGTGGAGATAAACATTGAAGGTGATGAAATCAAAACACGAAACATCAAGATACTCGGTTGACGGAAAGTTCGCGTAGGTCACCAGCCCTTCAGGATCGGCATCTTTGACGACGTTCATCAGGTCCTTTAGAAACTGGTTCACCCGGGTGGGGCCATGCCACCTCATGATGTGCGGCGAAATCTCGTTGGCGACAACGTAACCCATCAGGCAGGAATGCGACCGGCCCCGGGTGGCGGCATCACGAACGCGCAAACGCGCATCGCGCAGAATTTTCGGGTCGTCGAGAAAACAAAGATGATGCGACCATGGTATGCCTGCGAGCAGCAGCATTTCATGCTCGTCTGCCAGTTTAAGGAACCATTCAGGCGGGAAGTAATAGAGGCGCAAGGCATTGATTCCAATCTCCTTCATGGCGGTGAAGTCCTGGACAACGCGCTGCCTTTCGGGGAAAGGCTCGCCAGCCTGGTTCACACCAAAGGGCCCGTAAGTGACCCCGCGCACCAATAGCCGCTGATGCAATCGCGAAAAATATTTCCCATCAATCTGCACCCGGCTCACAATGCTCCCTTCCGGTGTTTTGACAACACCACCGCAGGCAAGGCGATTGTAACAATAACTCCCAATTTATTAATGATTGTATGGCAGATGATTTTGGCGATAAGAGGGGGCAGAAGCAAGGGTCTAAAATCATTTTGATGAAGATTGAAAAAAATATGCGCAGCTCATCCCAGCGGTGGCACTCCGAAATAAAACGCAAAGTTTTTCCGGCGTGACGATAAAACATCCTTTTCTTCACCGTAACCAATTCCCCATACAACCCATGAACAAACTCATCTCCCCTCTTTTTTTCGCTCTTATCCTGCCTGCATTCCTGCGGGCGGAATTAAAAATACCCACCATCATCGGCGATCACATGGTGTTGCAGCAGAAGCAGCAAAACCCTGTGTGGGGTTGGGACGCGCCTGGAACTAAAGTCACGGTCGAGTTCGCCGGGCAGACCAAATCCGCAGAAGCCGGGGCCGATGGCCGGTGGACGGTGAAGCTTGATCCCCTGCCTGCCAATGCGCAGCCGCAGAAATTGTTGATCAGTGGCTCCTCGAAGCACGAAGTTCAGGATGTCCTGATTGGCGAGGTCTGGATGTGCTCCGGTCAGTCGAACATGGGTTTCACACTCAGCGGTGACTGGAATGGCGATCTTGAAGCGGCGGCATCAAAGCTTCCCAACCTCCGCCTTATCAAGGTTCCGCAGGTGGGCACGCAAGAATTGAAGAGCGACTTCAACGGCAGTTGGAAAGATGCGACCGACGCCAATGCATGCAAAAATTTCTCCGCCGTCGGATTTCTCTTTGGCCGTTATCTTCATCAGATACTCGGCGTCCCGGTCGGACTCATTGACAACGCCTGGGGAGGTTCCGCCGCAGAGGCCTGGATACGTCGCGATTCGCTGGAAAAAGATTCGCGCTTCAAGCTGCTCATGGAAAACACCGTAAAACATGAAGCAGACTTGGAAGCCGCCCAGATCAAGGCAACTCAGACACCCGATGCGAAAAAAGGGGCGGATGGCTGGCTCACCGGCAACGGGCGCCCTGGCAATATCTTCAACGGCGTGGTGAATCCCACCCACGGCTACGGCATCAAGGGCGTGATCTGGTATCAGGGCGAGAGCAATGCCGCACGCGCTCATGAATACGCCGACCTTTTTCCGTTTCTCATCGAGCAGTGGCGCAAGGAATGGAATCAGGGCGACTTCCCGTTCTACTGGGTGCAGCTGGCTAACTTTAAGCCGAAGACTCCTGAGCCCGTCGAGAGCGACTGGGCCGAACTCCGGGAGTCACAGACGAAAACTTTGAAGCTGCCCAACACCGGCCAGGCGGTCATCATCGACCTCGGTGAAGGCCAGGACATCCATCCAAAAAACAAACACGATGTCGCCGCGCGTCTCGTGCGCTGGGCCTTGGTGAAAGACTACGGGTTGAAGCTTCCTTATCGCAGC
Organism: Verrucomicrobiota bacterium; assembly: GCA_043783015.1. Classification (GTDB taxonomy): domain Bacteria; phylum Verrucomicrobiota; class Verrucomicrobiia; order Verrucomicrobiales; family Verrucomicrobiaceae; genus VFKE01. The sequence continues at coordinate 107 of JAYVZW010000521.1, read as the reverse complement.
CCCGAGTTTAAGAACTTGGCCATTGAAGGCAACAAGGCTGTCATCACGCTGGACATGTTCGGCAGCGTGCTCCGTCCCTTCGAGGTGAATGAAGCCATGGGCTTTGC
>JAYVZW010000520.1:0-2989 GCA_043783015.1 Verrucomicrobiota bacterium | reverse complement strand
ATTTGCTGGACGGAGCGGAAATCATTTTTTTCAAATGCAGTGCGCGCAGCGCTGAACTGCTCTTGCGGAGATGGAACCGCTCCGAGCGCGATGTGTGTCGCTAGGAGTGAGGTCAAAATGATGTGGAGTGTTCGGAACATGACAGGGATCAAGTTGGCGGGCTTTACCCCTGAATGGAATGAAGCACCTCACGCCGTTCTTTGGACGGCATGGGTTTCCCAGTTTCCACTGATGCGGGGCTGTAATTGAGGGAGTCATTCCGGTCGAGAACAGCTTGCCACGTGGCAGGGATTGCCGAAGCGCCATGAGTTTGTTGCTGAATGTATCGCGCAGCGGTCCGATAAAACTCTCCGCGTGACATATGCGCGCGGCGCAATTGTTTCCACATTCGGCGCTGAGGTGCATCGGGCGCAGCGGCTCGGTTGCGAAGACAGAGGGCGCACACTTTTCCCCCGATGAGCAGCAGCAACGCACCGAGCGCGCATGCATTCCTGATGAGAAAGGTGCGGTCGCTGAACAAGGCAGTGCGCGGGGTGAGCCAGACGGCCTGCGCAGGAATAACGGTCACGATGTCCGTGATGCGCGGTTGCACGGGCGGGACCTTGTCGGCATCTGGGGGAAGCTGATTAACCCCGTTGACCTTGATGCCAGTGGGTGCAGGCGGGGTTGAGGAGGTGCTGCCCGGCTTGAGACGCAGAGGAATAGGTTCGGTGCGAGCGGTGGAGTAAGTTTTCTTTTCAGGATTGAAGTAACTGAATTCCATTGCGGGAATTTCAGTCAATGCCTTCTTCGGGATGACGACCTGGTTGAAGGTGGCGTGCGGCTGCTGCCTTTCACCGTTTGGATCGGCGCGTTCGATATTAATGCGCCGCGCAGGATAGGTTTTCCAGTCATCGGATGACGCCAGTGACAGGGCCGGGATGGCGTCAAAGTTACCGCTGCCAGTGACAGTAATCTCGATGGAGATCGGATCGCCCACCGTAGCTTCGCGCGGCTCTGCGGTCGCGGACATTTTGAAGTCGCCGACCACGCCACTGAAGCTGGCCGGTTTGCCGGTCTCGGGCAGGGGCAGAATGGTCATCTCGATTTCGTTGCCCTGGGGTTTGATCCTGCGCGACACTGACTGGCTGAAGAATGGATTCATCTGTCGGGCGCCATCCATGGGCACTTCAATGATGAGTTCGCAACTGGCGGGGCCGAGCTTGTATTGCCCGGCTTTGAGTGCGGACAAGGTGCTGCGAAATGCGAGTGCGCGATAGGGCGCGCCGCCAATGGACACGTTTGATTCCTCGGCCTGAAGCGGAAATCGCTGGATGGCGTAATTGTCCTTGGGAATTTCAATCAATCCAATGCGGGACAACATGGTGCGGCGATGCAGATAGAGATTGACCGTGATGGGAATGACTTCGCCCAGATAAATTTCGCGCTTTGGGGTCTCGATGGTAAGCAGGGGATCGAACTGCGCAGCCGGGCTGGCGGGATTGTCTTTGATCGTGATACGGACTTCGTTGGTGCGATAAGGTTTGCCACTGACATGGATTTCTTGTGCAGGGATCACTAGCTCGCCAGTGGCGCTGGCCGTGATTTGCCAGGTAAGCGTTGCGCTGCGGTTGACGACGCCATTGATGATGCTGGTCTGATTGCTATAGGATGGAGTGACGCTGGCGAACTCGATGCCTGCGGGCAGTTGCGGTCGCGGCGCGTCGTCCGGCTGGCCGCCTTCAATGGTGATGACGTAGCTGCCATAGCCAGCTGGGCGCATTTCAGATGGTTCCACGGCGGCAGTGACACTAACGTCCGCCGCGAGGCAGATATTGGAAGTTAGGAGATAGCAGATGGCAGATAGAAAACCGAGAATGGGTCGCACCAGCGCAAATTTGCTGGCGGTGAAGCGCGACGGGGTGTTGGGCGTTTGTATTTGCATCAAAGATTTTGCGCGAGGGCTTTAGTAGTCTTTTCCTCCGGCCGGTTTTTCTCTCCGCTGGAGATATTGCCATGATTTCTGGTCAAATTTTTGGTCGTCGGCGTAACTGCGAAGCTGATTCCTGGCTTCTTGCGGACTGAACCCGGTCTTATCATTGCGCTCGTTGTCGGCTGCCTCTTTAGGTTCGGGCTTCTTGCCGTTTTCATCCGCCCGGAGCTGCCCTTCGGGCAGCTTCTCTTCTGGCTTCTGCATGGCATCGTGCTGCTCCTGCTTACCGTTATCCTGCTTCTGATTTTGATCTTCCTTGTGATCTGGAGAATCAATTTTTTCCTCCTCAGTTTCACCCGGCTGTTTCATTTTTTCTTTGCCGTTCTTGTCGGGTTTTAGCTTCTGCTTTTGACCTGTTTTCTGCTGCTTTTTTTGTTCCTTTTCCTTTTCGAGTGCTTTTCGTTGCCTCTCCACGAAATCGCGGTTCTTCTGCATTTGAGAATATTCGGAACTGTTCTTGTCCAGCATCTGCATCAAGGAATTAAAGTGAGCGCTGGAATCTTTCATTTTACTGATCGCGGCATCCATCTGCTTTTCCTGCAACATCGCGCCCTGTTCGTAAAGACTATTACCCAGCCCACGCAGTGAATTTTTTTGCAATGCCAAATCTTTGGAATGCAAGGCGTCGCTGAATCCCTTGATCGCGCTATCGTAATCTTTTAATTTGTAAGATGAAGCACCAAGTCCATAAGCCAACTCCGCCGGGTCTGCGGGCGGCCTCTTGCCTTTGCTACTTGTGAGCAGATCTTCGTAAGTCTTCTGAGCCTCCTCGTATTGCCCTTTTTCATAGAAATCCTGCGCTTTTTTGGCTTTGTCAGCAGACGCGCCCTGCGCCTGCTGCTGCACCAAAAATAACAAAAGCATCAGCACTGCGGCGGATGGCGCAGGCGCATGAACCGCAGTTTGCGGATCAACCGACAGCATGGGCGTTTTGACGATCTTGCGAGAGGAAGGACGCATAAGCATGGACAAGATAATGCAGAACATGCCAACACCAAGCGGCCATTGATAACGCTC
>JAYVZW010000519.1:0-2990 GCA_043783015.1 Verrucomicrobiota bacterium | reverse complement strand
GATGAGTAAGTTGGAAGAACTGCTTTGATCAAAAACCGGAACCGCCAACCGCCTCAGGTCCGAGGTTGGAAAGAATTCGTAATTCACTGATCCCCAGTATCATAAGAATCTGACCAAGGCACAAAGCCTTGCCACCATCAACACCCCAGCAGTGGCAACTCACGCATCAGCGACCCCAAACAGTCAGTTTGCCCCGCGCAGGATCAAAAATCATTTGCTGGCACGTCTCGTCGTTTAGCACAGGTTCGCGATCCAGGAGGCTTTTGAGCTGCCTCGACGTTGGGGAAGCTCCCATGCCGTTAAGACCGCGCAGCAGCGTTTGAGACCGGTCAGAGGAGTCCGTAATTATTTCGGTATCCCACTTCTTGTTTAGTGGCTTCAAGGCTTCAGCCTGGAAATGATTGGCGACAGCGACCCTGCCTCCCCGCGAAGGGCGAATGACGAACTTGCCACGGGTTCGCTCGACTGAGCAGGACCGGCCATCTGCAGCTGCGACAGTAAAGAGCACATTGGCGGCTAGTTTGGTCTCCGAGAGCATCTCAACCGCCTCATCGTAGCTGGCACAGTTTTCAAATACATGCCGCAGCAAAAACAAAGGGCCAAAGCCGCTGAAGAATGGCACAGACGTCGGAGGCGCAAAATTTAGGGTGGCGGCATACGCTCCGGGCACCATGCCGGAAAGCGCACCGACCAGGCCCAGCACACCGACCGTCACAAACTCATGAGAATTTCCCACGAACTTGAAGATACGCGTGGCCTTGCCCAGTCCTTTAATCTCCCAGTCCAAGTTCCGGACAAGCACGGCTCTTGATTTGCCAGCGCGAAACACTCCGGCTGTGCAACCAAGCTGAGGGATCGAACCCGCTCTTCCGACCACCCAATTGTAGGCATCCAGAAAAAATTCGCCCACTGCCTGTCGATGGTGATCGGCGTGCGCCAGTTCATAGGAGCAGTTTAAAAAGAGAAGCTCCTTGCTGGAGCACTGGATCCCACGTGCCCAAGCCTCAAGTTCTTTGACGTATAAGCCGCCGAACCAGTTGTAGGCTACCGCAAACGGCCCGGCGAGCCATTTAATGATTGCTTCCGGGATATCGGCTTTGGCGTTCGTCACCAGAATTTTTGCCGCGCGCTTTTCCTTCTGGATCACATGAGCCCACCTCTTTTCCTCGGGGAGGGACAGATCAATCACATATTCTTTGGTAATCTTATTTGCCATTCTCATGGTGTATGTGTTTGTCTGGTTTGAAGATGGGAAGCGGGTGATCGAGTTTGGAGCCGTAAGAGGTCAGCGGGATGCATATAGATAGGCGATGATGGCCGTCAAAACCTCCGCTTCACCGAGCAGATCAGTGCAAATTGTCAGTTTGTATTTACTGAGGTCGGTGAAATCGAAACCATAGGCAGCCAGCAGTCGGTGGCGCATATTCTCGTTTCGGGCTTCAACGGTTTCACCTGTCTCGTCCTTCCGGGCGGTGACTCGGTAGGCAGCTACTGCATCCGAAACTTCCAGAAAAATGCTGCGGGCCTTGGGAAAGAAATGAACGCCGAGACGGTAATCCACCACCAGACGGTGGCCCGCTGCGACCTTGGTCGTGATGTCCCTTACGAACCAGTCATCCAGTTGCGCGTCAACGTCAGGGTGTGCTTTGCAATAATCCTGAAACTGATTGATATCCATGTCGTGATAAGTCCTCGCATGGTCACGGCTGAAGTTGCCCATCGACAAGAATTCGTAATCAAGTGACCGGGCAAGCAGGTGGCCGACCGATGTTTTGCCGGAGCCCGCCTTGCCACTGAGGATGATCAGGTGGTCGCTGTTCATGGCAGGGGTGTTTCTGTGCGGTTTGGCGATGATGGATCATATGAGGATGTGGTTTTGCTCATTTTCCGCCGAAGGTTGTGGAAGGCACCCGTGAGACGCGCGCCCACACGGTGTGCCGCTGCCTTGATTTTCTGGCGGTGCCGCCAGAAAATCTGGATGAACCGGGCACCCGCCAGGGCGATGGAGACCCAGACAAGAATATGCCCTAAGACCCCAAACACGGTTCCGGTCGCGGCGAAGATGCCCCCGAGCAACATGATTGCGGCACCCACTACACCGAGCCCCAAACCAAGGGTAAAGCCGCCTGTCACCAACGACTTCATTTTCAGCAGGGATCCTACAATCACGACCGGAATGGAGAAGGTGGCGGCCACGCTGATCATGGAAGAGCCGCCAGCGATGAGGCAAGCCCCCGCCACCGCAAGTGCTGCACTCGCCAAAATCAGGGTTAGCCCGCCAATGACACCGGAGGTTGCACATTTTAACGGGTGCTGCCTGACGGCATTCAAGCTAACCAGAACACTTCGGACGCCGGGGCGCAACACCCTGACGGCAGGAGGCGGAAACGGACTCGAGTTTCCTCTCAATGCCTCGGGCGGCGATGTCGGGCGCAACACCCTGACGGCAGGAGGCGGAAACGGACCCTGCGGCTGAAGCATGCCACCCGCCCCCACCTGCGGAGTCCGTAAAAGCGGTGACGTTCCGGGCACCGGAGTGTTGCGAGAAGGACTGCCCGCGCTGGGAGATAGTGGCTGGCTGCTGGGATGGCACTCCCATTTCCGGGCGGATCCACAATGGGGGCACGCCTGGAAGTTTTGCAAAGCTGTATGGGCCAAGCCCCGGCCGCAATCGGCGCAGTAAACCGGCGACTGAGAGGAAATAGAGAGTAGTCGATTGGCATTCACGGTGCGCCACCATGAACTCAAGCTGCTCATTATGCCCCTCCCCGGACCTCCGGGGATGTCGCTGCAGACTTCCCACTGCCGAGTGAAATGCCTTTCGGCAGTGTGCTGGTTGTTACATGGGAAGCGGCACAGGACTAAACGGGCTAAACGGGAGTCTCCAATGCCTTTCGGCGGTGTGCTGGTTGTTACCAGACCGACGCTCCCTTTGTGCGTGAGCAACACGTCGCGTCTCCAATGCCTTTCGGCGGTGTGCTGGTTGTTAC
>JAYVZW010000518.1:0-2990 GCA_043783015.1 Verrucomicrobiota bacterium | reverse complement strand
AATTCGGAGTGAAAGCCGGTGAGTATCCCGGACGCTGGCTTGATGAGACATTTAAGAAAGACGAAACCGACGACCATAAAAAGGCCGAGCGACTTTGGGAGCGTGAGAAGGCTGACGCCATTGTGGCGCGCTGCACCGGAAAGAAGGGCGACATCGAAGAAATCACCAAGCCCACCAAGCAAATCGCGCCGCTGCTCTATGATCTGACCAGCTTGCAACGCGAAGCTAACGGGCGCTTCGGCTTCAGCGCGCGTCGCACGTTGCAAATCGCACAGGCACTTTACGAGAAGTTCAAGGTGCTCACTTATCCGCGAACCGACTCGCGCTATCTGCCGAACGATTACATCGGCACTGTAACCAGCACCATCAAGGGCTTTGCGCAGTTGAGCGCAGGCAAGGCAGGCGCCTTCCCCATGGAACTAAGCGCGCATTGCGAAAAAATTCTCAAGGAAGGCTGGGTGCGACCAAACCGCCGCGTCTTCGACACCACCAAGGTAAGCGACCACTTTGCCATCATCCCCACAGGACAAGCTCCGCCCGCAGGCATGGGCGAGGCCGAACAAAAGCTGTTCGACATGGTAACCCGTCGCTTTCTCTCAGTCTTTTTCCCGGCGGCAGAGTTTGATGTCACCACGCGCATCACGCGCATTGGCAACGATGCCTTCAAGTCCGAAGGCAAAGTCATGCGCTCGGCTGGATGGCTTGCCGTGTATGGCAAGAAAGCTGCTGACGAGCAAAGCGAAGACGAAGGTGGCAAGGTTCTCGTGCCCGCAGTTCCCGGCGAAAAAGCAGACACGCTGGCCGTCGATCTGCATGAGGAGCAGACCAAGCCGCCGCCGCGCTTTAACGAAGCCACGCTGCTCTCCACCATGGAGGGCGCGGGGAAATTCGTAGATGATGAAGAGCTGGCCGAAGCCATGAGCGAGCGAGGACTAGGCACGCCCGCCACCCGCGCCTCTATTATAGAAGGACTCATTTCCGATCAATACATGGAGCGCTCCGGTCGCGAGATGATCGTAACCGCGAAAGGTCTCGCCCTCGTCGATCAGCTCACGGCGCTCGGCGTGGAGACATTGTCATCTCCCGAACTAACCGGCCAATGGGAATACAAACTGCGCCAGATGGAGCATCGCCAGCTCGACCGCCCCACGTTCATGCGCGACATCCGAAATCTGGCTGCCGACATCGTGGACAAGAGCAAGGCTTTCGTGAAGGCTTTGAAAGAGCGCGTGCTGCCGGACTTTCAAGCGAAGTGTCCTTTTTGCGGATCAACCTCATTCAAGCAGACGGAAGATTTCTACAATTGCAAAACACCCGAGTGCAAACTGCGCGTCTATAAGATCGTCGCGGGACGACCCCTCACGGATGACGAAGCGCGCACGCTCATCGAGAAGCGTTTCGTCGGTCCCTTTGAAGGCTTTCGCAGTCGCATCGGCAAGGAGTTCAAGGCGGCGCTGGAAATCAAAGACGACAAGAAAGTGAACTTTGTCTTCGAGAAAGGCCAAAGCGACGAAGTGGACTGGGAAACCGCGCCGGTTCTCTGCGAATGTCCCGTTTGTGCCAAGGCCGGACGCAGCGAAAAAATCTACATCCTGCCCAATGCTTACGCCTGCAAGACCGCCATCATTGACAACAAAAAATGCAACGCGCGAATCCCTCGCGAACTCTGCAAAAAAGAGATCACCGAGGAAAACGCGCTGAAGTTTTTCACCGAAGGCAAGACTGGCCTCATCGAAGGCATGATCTCAAAGAAGGGCCGTCCCTTCAAAGTCATCCTCGTCTGCAAGCCCGGCGAGAAAAGACTGCTCGGCTGGGAGTTCCTCCCGCGCGAACCCAAAGCGCCGGGCGCGAAGAAGACGACGAAACGCTTCGTATCAAAAGCGTCACGCGCCAAAGCAGAGAGTTAAGTCAGGCGATTGATCTTCGAATCGTATGGCGCGTCCGCATGAATCTTTGCCGTTGTCATTGTCTTCAATCAATGGACAATAACCGTCATGTCTCAGAAGATTCATGCCTCCTTCCGCCGCCTGCTTCACGAAATCGGCACCGTTGACGCCGTGGGCGTGGAGGAACGCGTCGCCAAGTTCACGACGCGCAGCATCAAGAAAAAATCCAAGCTCTTCGGACTGAAGCTGGCCATCAGCATGGTCGATCTCACCACGCTCGAAGGCAAAGACACACCGGGCAAAGTCGCCTCCCTCTGTCAGAAGGCCATCACTCCGCATGAGGGCGCGGACGTGCCCAGCACGGCTGCCGTCTGCGTCTATCCCGCGATGGTGCGGCACGCGAAGAAACATGTCGCGGGCACGAGCGTAAAAGTCGCCTCCGTTGCCACCGCGTTCCCTTCAGGACAGGCTCCGCTGAAAACCCGGCTCGCGGAAGTTCGCGCCGCCGTCGGCGATGGCGCGGATGAGATCGACATGGTCATCAATCGCGGCGCGTTCCTCGCGGGCGAATTCGCCTTGGTGCAGGACGAGATCGCGCAAGTCGTCGAGACTTGTGGCTCCTCCACCCTGAAAGTCATATTGGAAACCAGCGAACTGGAAACCTACGACAACATCCGCGCTGCCAGCTTCATCGCCATGCGAGTTTTGCGTCCCGGCGATTTCATCAAGACCAGCACTGGCAAGACCTCATCGAACGCCACGCTCGGCAATAATCAAGTCATGCTGGAAGCCATTCGCGATTTCTATCTGGAGACCGGCATCCCCATCGCCATGAAACCCGCAGGCGGAATCCGCACCGCCAAGCAATCGCTGCATTTCCTCACCGCCGTTAAGGAAACACTCGGCGACGCCTGGCTGAACAACGCGCGCTATCGTTTCGGCGCTTCATCCCTGCTCAATGATCTGCTGCGCCAGATCGAAAAGGAACGCACCGGAGCTTACCAAGCACCTTATCACTTCAGCGAAGCAGCCGAGAGTTACTAACCAGAAATCCGTCATGGCTACGATCAAACAGAAGAAATCTTCACGCATCGCATCCCCCCC
>JAYVZW010000517.1:0-2991 GCA_043783015.1 Verrucomicrobiota bacterium | reverse complement strand
ATATCATCAATTCTCACATCCGCGCTCATCTTGCTGCTGCCGAGAAACTCTTGGCGCAACAGGAATTAATCGCCGACCTCGCGCGACGCATCATCGCTTGTCTTGAAGCTGGTGGGAAGCTCCTGATCTTCGGCAATGGCGGCAGTGCCGCAGACGCGCAGCATATCGCCGCCGAGTTCGTGGTTCGCTATCGCAGCAACCGCAGAGCGCTGCCGGCCATCGCGCTGACCACCGATACGTCCATCATCACCGCTGGCTCCAACGACTTCGGTTATGACACGGTGTTCGCGCGCCAGATCGAGGCTCTCGGGAATGAAGGCGACATCGTCATCGGCATTTCCACTTCAGGAAACAGCGCCAGCATTGTGGCTGGACTGAAGGCTGCAAAAGAACGCAAATGTGTTGCCATCGCGTTTACTGGCGAGCCTGAGAGTGATTGCTCGTGCACAGCAGATATTACATTTCACGCGCCATCTTCGATCACTGCCCATGTCCAGGAGTGCCACATGATCGTGGCGCACATTGTGTGTGAAATTGTCGAGGAAGCATTCGTGACCGCAGACTAAGACGGGGTAGTTGCTCAATGAAAAAACTGGGGAAGCTCGGGCGCGCACTGGCGCTCGCGATCGCGAAAGGCGATGGATGGGTGAGCCGCTGTCGGCTGCTCATTCTTCTCACCAAGCACATCCGGGTAAACCGTGGCTGGTCAAAGTTTACCGGGGTGAAACATCAAATTCAGATCCGGCATGATGGCCGTCGCGCAGAAATCACACTACGGGACAACGGAACCGACGCCCACGTCTTCGCGGATATATTCGGCAATGAATGCTATCGCGTGCCGTCGCCCCATATCGCGCCGCGCGTGATTTATGATGCGGGAGCAAACATCGGGCTGGCATCTGTGTTCTTCCATCTCAGTTATCCAGACGCGCGACTGTATTCCTTCGAACCGGTTGAACACGCGATGTGCTCAAAGAACATCAAGGCGGAAAGCACGAAGCTTTTTCCATTGGCGCTTGGCAAGGAGAATGGAGTCTGCAACATCTTGGTCGATCCGCTCAACAGCGGCGGACACCGGCTGGAGCGCTACGATGAGCGCGCGAATCTAAAGCAATTGCCGGTCACACTGCGTCGTCTTGATCAGCTCATTACTGAAGAGAAACTTCCGATGCCGGAGATGCTGAAGATCGACGCGGAAGGTGCTGAGTGTGACATCATTGAAGGACTCGGTGCAATGGTGAACGGGCTGAAGATGGTTGTCGCCGAAACGCAGTCCGCAAAGAATCATCACTGGATCAAGGAGCATCTGAAACAGGCGGGATTCCGTCAGTTCTCGGAAACAATCACATACGCTGATGCATCGCAGCCGCATCAGGCATATTCCATTTTGTGGGCATTCCGTGATGCCACGGCTGTCACAGGCGCAAGCACATGATCGTGCGGAACATGTCATGGCTGATGGGTGGGCAGGTGCTCCGGCTTGTGCTCGGGTTTCTGGTCGGGGCATGGCTCACGCGTTCGTTGGGCGTGGACGCCACGGGAGTGCTGGGCACGATGATCAGCATTGGCTCCATGCTCGGATTCGTGGCGGAGTTCGGGCTGCGGCAGATTCTGATCAAAGAAATGTCCACCGTTCCGGAGCGGAGCGCTCTGGTCTTTGGCACTGGCGTGCGGCTGCTGGCCGGGCTGGGCATCGCGGCGTATTTGCTAGGCTCCGTGATCACGGCATTTGTTGGTGGCGAAATGGCGTGGGTGACGGCGTTGCTTGTTTTCTCGCCTTTGTTGTTCAGCTCCCACCTGGCCTTCCTCGCGCGTTGGGATGCGATGCATCAGGCGCGGCGCGGCGCGCAGTTGGGGCTTCTCGCGCTGATCGTTGCCAGTCTGGCGAAGATCATCACCATCTTAACGCACGGTGGAATCAATGGAGCTGCAGCGGCCATCGCTTTGGAGACCATCTTTGTTGCGCTGGGCGCGTTCGCGCTGGGAATGCGTTTGGGATGGTTGCGCGACTTGTTGCAGTTTGATCCAAAGGTGGCCAAGCCCCTGTTGGCCCAGGCGTTTCCGCATTTTATGGCGCATTGTGGCACGCTATTATTGCTACGAATTGACCAGCTTATGATTCTGCCGATGCGCGGAAAAACGGAGGCGGGACTTTATGCGGCTGCGACGCGATTGTCCGAACTCGTTTACATGATCGGTCCTGCCATCGTGCTGACGTTCCTGCCAAAACTTACCGCATTGCATCGTGATGATCCGGCGGCCTATCGTCGGCAATGCGGCACTTTGTTCAGGATCATGACGTGCGCCGGATATGCGGTCATTGCCTGTTGGTGGATTGCAGGATCGTGGGTGGTGAAACTTCTGTATGGAGATGCCTTTGCCGGTTGCACGCCCGTGCTGTCAGTGCATTGCGTGGCGGCTTTAGCATCGCTGCATGGCTCGCTGCTCACGGCGTTCCTGGTGGTTGAAGGTCGGGCCAAGCTTGGCGCCCTCGCAACTTATGCCGGCGTTATCATTAACGTGTTGCTCAATCTCTGGTGGATCCCGCAGCATGGCGCTCTCGGCGCGGCGTGGGCCACGGCGATCACCTATTTTGCGGTCTGGTTCGGCGGGCCGATGCTGATGAGGCCTTTGCGGTGGCTGGCGCTTGAACAAATGAGATCGCTCCTGGCTCCGCTGACACTGCCGTTCAACTGGCGTGAATCGCTGCGCCCGCTGCGGAGTTGAGGGAGCGCGCTTGGAAAATTTAATCTTGTGAGAATAGGCATCATCAGGACCTGCGGACTAGGCGACGCGGTGCAGCTCACGCCGTTGCTGCAGCAGGTTCGCGCCGACAAGCCGGGGGCGAGCATCGAGATGTTCGTCAATGGTAATGCGGCGCCCGTGCTGGAGGGCTGCCCGTGGATTGACCGGCTGCATGTGCTGCCGGAGCGTGACATGGCTGGCAAGGAAAGCGGACTACTCTGCTGGCGCATGTGGCGGCATGTGCTA
>JAYVZW010000516.1:0-2995 GCA_043783015.1 Verrucomicrobiota bacterium | reverse complement strand
CTTGGCGCACTGCGCTCTTGCGTGCATGATGCGCCCCATGCTTGTTCCACGACATTACGATGTGCTCATTCTCGGCGGCGGGTTCGCCGGGGTTTACTGTGCGCAACGCGTGGCCAAGCGCTTGCGCGGCACGGAGAAAACGGTGGGGCTGATCGCGAGCGAGAATCACATGGTCTTCCAGCCGATGCTGCCGGAGGTGGTGGGCGGCTCGCTCTCGCCTCGGCATGTGGTGAATCCGATCCGGCTGATATGCAAAGGTTCGGATGTGTTTCGCGGCACGGTGCGGGCAATTGATCTGGTGGCCAGGAAAGTGGTGCTGGACGGCGGCATTCATTCCTCGAACATCACGTTCAGCTTTGATCACATCGTGCTGGCGCTGGGTTCCGAGGTGAACTTGAGCCGCATTCCGGGCATGAGCGAGCACGCGTATCTGGTGCGCAATGTGGGCGACGCCATGAAGCTGCGGGCCACGATCATCTCGCGCATGGAGGAGGCGAACTTGATCGAGGATGCGACGAAGCGCCGGAAGCTGCTGAGCTTCATCGTGGTCGGCGGCGGTTACTCCGGGGTGGAAACGGCGGGGCAGATGATCGACTTGCTGAAATCCATCTGCTGCTACTACGAGATCGTGCAGCCGGCGGACATCTCGGTGACGTTGATTCATAGCGGGGAGAAGTTGCTGCCGACGCTCTCGCCCAAACTCGCAGACTACACCGGGACGCAGCTCGCGAAGATGGGGGTAAAAATTCTTTTCAAATCTCGCGTGAAAGCTGCCACCGCGTGCAGCGTGGTGCTGGAGGACGGAAGCAAGCTGGACGCGGGCACAGTGGTCTGCACGGTGGGTAATGCGCCGCACCCGCTCATCTGCAAGCTCGGCGAGAGCGGCGCATTAACGTTGGAAAAAGGCCATGTCGTCGTCGATCCCACGGGGCAGGTGAGGGGACAAGGCCATGTATGGGCGGCGGGCGATTGCGCTGTGTTTCCGAAAAGCGATGGCGGCAACTGCCCGGAGACGGCGCAGTTTGCGTTTCGCCAAGGGCTGCTGCTCGGCGACAATATCGCCGCCTGCATCGCGGGCCAGACATTGAAGCCTTTCAAGTTCACGGGGCAGGGCGAGCTGGCTTCCATCGGACATCGCACGGCGGTGGCGGAAATTTTTGGCCGCAATTTCTCCGGCATCATCGCGTGGTTCATGTGGCGCACCATTTACCTGATGAAGCTGCCGGGGCTGGATCGCAAACTGCGCGTGATGGCCGAGTGGACGTTTGATTTGTTCTTCCCGCGCGACATCAACTTGCTCACGCCGCAGTATTCCTCGCCGATGGAAGACGTGCATCTGGAGGCGGGCGATCCGCTGTTCTTGAGCGGAGAACCGGCGTATTCATTTTATGCAGTGAAGAGCGGCAGAATCGACATCACGGATGAGAACGGCGACCTCGTGAAAGCGGTCACGGCGGGCGAGCATTTTGGAGAACGTGCCCTGTTGGGAGATCACATCTGGCGATACAATGCCACGGCGAAGGAGTCTTCCACGCTGGTGACGATCAGCGAGAAAGTCTTTCAGAAACTCGTCGGCTCCATTGGTTCGCTTAATAAACTCTTTCTCCGCTCGGCTGAAACTTATGACAGCGAAAATGAGATCAAGCATATCCTCGAACATCTGCCGCAACGGGCCAGAGAGGGCGCGGTGCGGGATATCATGGTCAGTAAAGTAATCTCAGTTCTGGAGGTAATGACATTGCCGGAGTTGCTGGCGATGTTTCATGCCGAGCGACACACGAGTTATCCGGTGCTGGATGCCGACGGTCATCTTAAAGGCTTGCTGCGCCGCAGTGATACGCTGGAGTGGCTCAAGCACCATGCCATCAACAGCGAGGCACTGGTGCGCGACCTGCCGGTGAAACGCCCGCTGATTGTTGCGCCCGGTGATGAAATCGCCGCCGTGTTCGAGCTCCTGATCCGCACCGGTGCCAGCAAGGCCGTGGTGTGCGATACGGAAAATAAACTCGTCGGAATGCTGACGTTGTTTGATTTGCTTTCCTGCGATGCGAAGCCAGCCTGACCGCCCTCCACCATGCTGGCTTTTTATCTCCATCATCTCAGCCCTTACATCTTGCGCTTCAGCGACAGTATTGCCCTGCATTGGTATGGGCTGGCTTATGTGGCGGGCTTTTACTGCGGGTATCTCGTGATGCACAGCCTCGCTAAGCGTGGCTATGGCGAGATCAAGCCGGACAAGGTCGCCGATTTTATCACTTTCGCCGCTCTCTTCGGAGTGGTCGTGGGCGGACGACTCGGTTATATGCTGCTCTATAACTTTGACGAGTTCATTCATCATCCGGCCATTATCGTAAGACTGCAGGACGGCGGCATGGCCAGTCACGGTGGCATCGCTGGGCTGGCGATCTATACCATGATTTATGGCTGGCGGAACAAGCTTTCGTGGGTTGGTCTTGCGGACAATCTCGTCGTCTCAGGCACCGTCGGCTTATTCTTTGGACGCATCGCCAACTTCATCAACGGCGAGCTTTTCGGACGCATCACCAATGTCGCGTGGGCGGTGAAATTTCCCACCGAAGTGCATCACAGCGGTTTCGTTCCCGCCGTCGCCACGGATTTGAACTACCAAGCACTGCCGCATCACAGTCACGAGATTATCGATGTCATGAGTCAAACTCCTGGTGGCTTGCAGGAGCTGGAGTCCATCCTCAATCCCCGGCATCCCTCGCAAATTTATGAGGCGTTACTGGAAGGGCTTTTACTTTTCGTGGTGCTTTATTTTGTCCGCACTCGCTCGAAGCATTTGCCGAACGGTCTGGTCACGGCTTTGTTCTTCCTGCTCTATGCAGCGGTGCGCATCTTTGGCGAAAATTTCCGCGAGCCTGACTCGGGCGCGCATCCGATCATGGGTATGACGCACGGACAGTTCTATTCCACGTTTATGATTGGAGCGGGGCTGGCGTTTCTCGCGTATGCCGGGCTGGCGGGGCGACGG
>JAYVZW010000515.1:0-2997 GCA_043783015.1 Verrucomicrobiota bacterium | reverse complement strand
ATCCGGATCACTTTTAAACCGAGAACAGAGAGCTTTTAATCATTCATCACCGATAACCATACGCAAGCGCCCAGGTCACCCCGCGTTCCTTTTTGCTCTTCACAAAAAACACCACGGTGTAGGTCCCTGTCTTCGGCGGGTTCACCCGCACTGAGCAAGTGTGCTTTCCTTCCTTGCGTTCCATGTGGACGGGAAGGTTTTTGTCGTCATAGATGGCAAGATCAAGTTCGCAGTCGGGGTTCGCGGTGCCGAGCCAGAAGGCATATTCGTTGCCTTTGAACAACTGGTGTTTGATGGCGAGCTTCTGTCCGCTTTCGACCTCACCGTTCCAATAGTCCTCGCGAACGGTGTAACCTTGCTCGACGTAGGGCGTTGCGGCCTCCATCGTGAAATCGTGCGCTTCATCCACGGTAGCGCGGACGGTTGCCAGTCCCAAGGCCAGCAGCAGAGTGCAGAGTATCGCAAATTTCTGACGGGGCGGTTTCATCATCGCTTGCTTCATAGGGTTATTTACCTGCCTTCTTGGTTTGGAGCATAATGGCGAGAAGTTCTTCACAGGTGGACTGAATGGACTGCACCTTGCCCGGCGGGAAATTGCCATCGGCTACATCCATGTCCTTGCGAATTTTGTTCAGCCCTTTGCCAATGGCTGTGACAAGTTTGTTATTGCGGGTCGTCGCGGACATACTCCCGATCGCCTTGGAGAAATGTTCCACCAGCATCGGCTGGTTGAGAAGTTCCGCACGGTCCTGAGTGTATGCTTTCGTCACTACGGAGGTCACGGAGGCTGTGCCCCGCAGCCACCCGCCAAGACTCACGCACTGGGCGAGGTCACCATCGCGCATCCGGTCCATTTCCGCGCGCACGGTGGCTTGGGTCTGGTCGAGTTCTTTGCGCACTGCTTTCCAGTCTTCTTTCTTCACGGCATCCAGAATGCTCTGTGCATGGCGTGTGACGGACTTGCCGAGTCCGAGGCGCGTGGAGAGATTGATTACATCGTGACCGATGCCCTCGACTGCCGGGCGGTCTTTGGCCTGAACCGCGACAAAGCCTTCTGCGACCACGGAGCCGAACACCAGCGAGAGTTCCATGCGATCTGTCGTGTCCGGCATCTTAACCTTGCGCACTTCATCCTTCCAGTTCGGGTCGCCCAGTTTGTCCAGCACCGCGAAAATCTCGCTGGGGACGGGCACTACCACTTCGTCCACGACATAGCCGGGAAATTTGCCGCCGTCGATCTTTTGGACCCCGGCAGAATTTTCCGCCAGAGCCGTGGCGGTAATGACAGAAAGAAAAACGCCGCCCAAACGCGGCATCCATTGAAGTTTAATGAGGTGATTCATGAGACGCATTGGAATACAGACAGCAGTAGTGCTGTAAACAGTTCAAAAAAGCGTAGAAATTACAACAGCGCAACCGTTTTGACTTCACGTGTCCTCGTTATTTATGTGCAGCTATTGTCCTGAAATTCTCTACAGCCCGATCGCTCCATGAACATTTATCTTGTCCAGTCCGATGTGGTTTGGGAGAACCACGCGGCCAATCATGCGAAAGTTCGCGCCCTACTCAATGACAACCGCCCCGCACCCGGATCGCTCGTCATCCTACCGGAAATGGCCTTCAGCGGATTCAGCATGAGCGTGGCTGCTGCGGCTCAAACCGATGCAAGGGAAGATGAAGCGTTTCTTCGCGAAATGGCCACGCTTCATCAGAGCACCATCGTGGGCGGACTCGTCAGCCTCATTAATGACGTGTGTGGAGCGAATCAAGCCCTCGCCATTTCAGCTGAAGGAATCGAACTCGCACGATACACGAAGCTCCAGCCTTTCTCTCCAGTTGGCGAGAGCGAATCTTATCCAGGCGGGAATGAGATTGTAACCTTTCAGTGGAACGGATTCCAAGCGGCGCCGTTCATCTGTTACGATCTCCGTTTCCCGGAGCACTTCCGTGCCGCCGTGAAGCTCGGCGTGGAACTTTTCATCGTCATCGCGAACTGGCCAGTGAAGCGGCACCATCATTGGCTCACACTGCTGCAAACGCGCGCAATTGAAAATCAGGCGTTCGTTATCGGCGTGAATCGTTGCGGCACCGATCCCGATAACTCCTACAACGGATGCAGCATTGTCGTCAGTCCTCACGGACACATTATTGGCGATGCCGGTGAAGGTGAGCGTGTTCTCAGTGCTCGAATCGAAGTCGATAAAGTCCGCCAGTGGCGCGAGCAATTCCCCGCACTGCGGGACATGCGATGATCAACCCTTATCTTGTTGCTGCCACTCCGCCCGCCAGATTTCACGATGACTCGCCACCCATTCCGTGAGCGCACGTTCGAAGCCGATGTCGTGTCCTGCCCGCTGGCTCTCGATCCATTTGTAACGACGAATTTCCTCACGCTCTGCGAGGAACTCCTTGTAGTAATCCGGTTCTGAATTGCGTTGGGCCACAGACAGGTATTCGCCAGCCCGACCCGACGGTCAATCCAATAATCCTGCTTGAACGAGCTTAGTCGCGGCTTTAAGAAAGTCCTTCACATGCGTCTCTCCCACAAAGTAAAAAAAGTCTTCAACCTCGACGCCTGGCAAAGCACCAAGGCCATGTTGCGGCGTCTGTCCTATCCTCTGCCGGTGCAGCCGTTCATTAACGCCATCGACAAGGAGGGCTTTGAAAAAATCCGCGCCCGTTATTTCAACCCGAAGGAAAAGGTCAATCCCAAAAAGTATCTCAACCTCGACGTCTGGATGCGCACCAATGTGAAGCGCGTGCGCGACCATCGCATCCGCCAGGCTCCTCCGAAACTCCGCATCCTCGACATCGGCTCCGGCTCCGGCTATTTCCTGCACATTCTGCAATGCCTCGGCCACGATGTGGTTGGCATGGATATTGATACCGAGCCGGTGTTCCGCGAAACCTTCGCCCTGCTCAAGTTGCCGCGTGTGATCTGGCGCATTGAGCCCTTCCAGCCCTTGCCGGACCTTGGAGATAAATTTGATTTCATTA
>JAYVZW010000514.1:0-2998 GCA_043783015.1 Verrucomicrobiota bacterium | reverse complement strand
CGCGCCGCGCTAAAGCGCGAACGCGGGGCCGTTGGCGAGGATCAACCTCTGGACTGATACACCGCTCCGGTTGCTCTCCAGCAGAGCCGTATCCTGTGCGTCAGCGCGCGGAGGCTCGCCTCGCTGCGCTCGCTCGCAAGGGCTTCGCCCTTACTTTCCGGTTTTGAGTGCTACAAGCAGTCCGTTTTTGACCGCACCGCGACAGAATTTTCTCTAAAAAACCGTTAATTTTAGTTTAGCCCAGACACCGTGTTTGTCTCCAGGCTGATCAATCCATGCTAATCTGTTCTCTCGTTTCATTGACCTGCTGCCCTGATACATTTAATCAAATTCATGGCAGAAGTCCCCTCCACACACAGCATGGAACTCGGTGCTATCGCGCCGGATTTCGAACTTCCCGACGGAACTGGCCAAGTTATTTGTCGCGATGAAGTGCGGGGTCCGAAAGGTTTGGTCGTGGCCTTCCTCTGCAATCATTGCCCCTTCGTCATTCATCTCGCCAGGGAACTGGGCGTTTTCGCCGCAACCTGCGAGGCCAAGGGCATCGGCTTTGTCGGCATCAACTCCAATGACATAGCGCGCTACCCCGCCGACAGCCCGGACAAGATGATCGAAATGGCCAAAACTCACGGCTGGAATTTTCCTTATCTTTTGGACGAATCCCAATCAGTCGCCCAAGCCTACCACGCTGCCTGCACACCAGATTTTTATTTGTTCGATACTGATCTCAGGCTGGCCTACTGCGGGCAGTTCGACGATTCCCGTCCGGGGAACGGCAGGCCCGTGACCGGAGATGATCTCCGTCTCGGAGTTCAGTCCATTATCTCGCGCGGTATTCCGCCGTCCCCGCAACGCCCCAGCACGGGCTGCAACATCAAATGGAAGCCGGGCAACGAACCGTCATGGTTCCTCATTTGAATCTTGTTTTTACGGGAGAGACCCCGACCCTATCATGATTGCTGGAGATTAGCTCGCCGAGTCTTCGTTCAAAACTAAGTTCCTCAGGATGACTTCCTCGGATTGAACTTGGAAGTCTTTGCAAGCTGCTCCCAAAGCTCTTTCTCCTGCGATGTCACCGACTCAGGAGTTAACACACGCACGGTGGCATACAGATCACCCCGGCTTTTGTCCTCGCGAGGCAGCCCCAGCCCGCGCATACGAAGCTTGCTGCCCGACTCGGTGCCGGGCTGAACGCGGAGTGTGGTCGAGCCATCAAGCGCGGGAATTTTTATCTCCACACCCAGAACAGCCTCCCAAGGCGCGAGATCGAGATCATAATACAAATCGAAATCCTTAACGCTGAACTCAGGATGCTGCGCCAGTTTTACGCGCAGAAAGAGATCGCCAGTCGCGCCGCCACCGAATCCAGCCTCACCTTGCCCGGCCAGCCGGATACGCTGCGCCTCATGCACACCGGGCGGAATGCGCACCTGATAAGTGTCCGTGCGGTCCACGCCGCCATGTTCGCCCGGTCGCCGCAGCGTCACCTTGCGCAACGATCCGCGAAAGGCTTCCTCCAGCGTAACGAGTATGTCCGCCTCCACATTCTGACCCTTTTGCGCAAAGCCCTGTCCTCTTGCGCGGCCCGACGGCTGCTGCGCAGAACCAAAGCCACCTCCCCGACCTCCGAAGAATGTCTCAAAGAAATCGCTGAAGCCGGTGCCATCGAATTCAAACGAAGTGCCCGCGTCCTGCGGTCCCGAACGTCTGCGATTAAACCCGCCCTGAGGAGGCGCGGCATATCCGCCCTGCTCCCAATTCGCGCCGAGTTCATCATAGCGTTTTCGTTTGTCAGGATCACCCAGCACTTCATAAGCTTCATTGATTCGCTTGAACTTCTCCTCCGCGCCGGCCTTGTCCTTCGCCACATCGGGATGATGCACCCGCGCCAGTTTGCGGAAGGCTTTTTTGATTTCCTCTGGAGTAGCCGTGCGCGGCACGCCCAGTGTCTCGTAGTAATCCTGAAATTTCACGGCCATAACACGATGATACTAACCAGCGTGCGCCGCCGCCTTGATTTTTCGCGCACTTTTATCAAGCAGCGCGAGGATCATTCCGAAGATGAGAAAAGCAGTCATGGCGGCCCAGAAGATGTAGAGCCATTTCCAAACGCCATCGGTGAAGCCGTAGGCATGCAGACCCACGCCGAGCTGGTTGGTGCCGAACCAGGAAAAGACCGTGATCATTCCCAGCACAATGCAGCAGCAGTGGAAGCCAACCTCTTTCACGTAGCCGCCGAGTCGCGCATGAAGGATGACCAGGTTCATCAGCACAATCATCAGCGCGCCATTTTCCTTGGGGTCCCATCCCCAAAAGCGGCCCCAAGCGTAGTTCGCCCAGATGCCGCCCAGCACCGTGCCGACCAGTGAGAGGAACAACCCGGCCATGACAAAGCCATAGGCGATTCGCGTCAGATCACGGGCTCGTGCATCTCCGGCTTTGGCGACACCAAAAAGGCGCTGTATGAAATAGATCAGCGAGAAAATGCACGCGACCATCCCGGCGGCGTAACCGAGGTTGATGCAGGGCACATGGGTGGAAAGCCAGAAGTTCGTAATCAGCACTGCCTGAAGCTGCACAATGGTATCGCGTCCTTCAAAGCTCATAAATCGGATCGAGAGAAACATGCCCGCCACGCCCGCGATACAGGCCACGGACAGCGCAAGACCTTTACGCGTCATCCATTCCACCAGCAAACACAGCAACACCGCCGTGGTGGCAATGAAAAGAATGGTCTCATAAAGCGTGGTGATGGGTGGGCGGCCCATGATAATGCAACGGATGACGATGCCGGTAACTGAATAAGCCGCGCCGATGAGGGTGAACAACACACAAATCCGCACACACCATCTGCCCCAACCGCCCGCGGGCGCGACCCAGCTCAGAGCAAGAGCCAGCAGCCCAATGATGAAATAGATGAGCGCGTTGTAAAAGTAATCCGCCTTGTGATAGCTGACTTCCAGTGTGACATGACCGGACTCACCACGTGCGGCGGCGG
>JAYVZW010000513.1:0-3000 GCA_043783015.1 Verrucomicrobiota bacterium | reverse complement strand
ACATGCATACTTCGTTGTGCCAGCATGCTCATGGGGAACCGGAAGCCTACGCCGCCCGCGCGCTGGAACAGGGATTGAAGGGCATCATCTTCACCTGCCACTCGCCCATGCCGCAGGGCTTCTGGCCCCGCGTGCGTATGAGTGATGCGGAGTTCGATCAATATGTGGCGATGGTGGAACGCTGCCGCAACTCATTTGCCGGCGAACTCGAAGTGCGCCTGGGCATGGAGAGCGACTACTTTCCCGGATTCGAAGACTGGATCGCAAAACTCCATCAACGCGCCGCGTTTCACTACTGCCTTGGCTCCGTCCACTGGCAAGGCCCGGAGTATGGCGCGATGTTCAACACCAAGGATGAGCGCGCCTTCAGAAAAGCCTACTGGCAGAATCTTGCCGCATCGGCGGAGACCGGGCTGTTCGACAGTCTCGCCCATCCCGACCTCATCAAAAACTACCGTCCCGACGGCTGGAGCTTTGAGGAATCGCAAGCGGACTTCACCGCCGCGCTTGACCGCATTGCCGTGACCGGCGTGGCCATGGAGCTGAACACTTCCGGTGCGCACAAAATGTTTCCCGAGATGAACCCCGGCCCCCGGATGCTTCGCCTGATGTGTCAGCGTAACATACCCGTCGTCATCGGTTCGGACTCCCATGTCGCTCACCGAGTCGGGGAAAATTTCATCGCCGCGCTGGAGATGCTGCGCGCCGCTG
The DNA here is from genome assembly GCA_043783015.1 of Verrucomicrobiota bacterium. Classification (GTDB taxonomy): domain Bacteria; phylum Verrucomicrobiota; class Verrucomicrobiia; order Verrucomicrobiales; family Verrucomicrobiaceae; genus VFKE01. The sequence continues at coordinate 2,289 of JAYVZW010000513.1, read as the reverse complement.
GATATGAAAGCGTGAGTTTGTTTGAGAATCGCCAGCGCACAGACCTGCCGCTTGCTGAAGTGCTGTCGGCACGTCTGGCAATGACAGACGGGAACGCGGCAGGCGCTTTCTCACCAGCTATTTTGACCACATAATATTCATTCAATTCGCCGGCACTCTGCCTTGTAGCCGCATTGCAACAAAATGTGCTCCAAGAAAGGAATTGAAGCCCGGTCAATCGGCTGTTAATTCCCGTAATTTGATTACCATTTTCATTCATGACCAATTCCTACACTTGGGCCACACAGTTCAGCACACTTTTTAACCGCTGCATTCAGAATTATAAAAAGGGTGAGACCGATCCTGCCGCATGGTTCACAACCGGTGATCTGGAATTTCTCGGGTCCATCGGCTGCAAGCCGCGCGAGCTCTTTGATTTCGTGGAGGATCATGTGAACGGGGCGGGGGAGGAGCCGAGCGTGGAGACGGCGCTGTTGGTGGCGGCCGCGCGGCGGGATTATTTTCTGGTTGAGCAGAAAGGAGTGGCCAGCACGAGCACGATCAGCCCCGCGGCGTTGCCTGCCAAGACTGCGGAAATGGAAGGCATCGTGTGGCTGCCGCGCATCATCGCCAAGGCCACCGCGAAGTTGCGTGGCGAGATGGACCCGGACACCATGTTCGGCTGCGGCGGCGACCGTGCCTTTCTGAGCCGGCATCATCTGCACCCGGCGGATTTTCTGCGCGTGGTGTGGTCGGCGCGCGGGGATAGCGGGAAGATTCTGGCTTTTGTCAAAGCTCTCAATTCTTGATGCATCTCGGACAAGTCGGTATTTGCCTTTTTCTGTGGCATCACTAAACTGCCAACTGGTCTCCAGCATCTCTACATTCTTTATCCCTTCGCAGTTTTGGCCGACGAATTTTTATCCTCATTGCCCGTCGTTGATATTGGACACGGCGTCCGTTTTGATGGCGTGCAGCCCGTTTTCATCCTCGGTCCCTGTGTCATCGAGAGCGAGGCGTTCATCCGCGACATGGCGCAGCGGCTCAAGGTGATCGCCGACGAACTGAAGCTAAAATGGATTTTCAAGGCCTCCTATGACAAGGCCAACCGCACCAGCATCAGTTCCTTCCGCGGGCTGGGTTGCGAGGCGGGTTGTGAATTGCTCGCGGACATCGGGCGCGAACTTGGTGTGCCGGTGACCACGGATGTCCACAGCCCGGAGGAGGCCACCCTGGCGGCCCGGTGGATTGACCTGCTCCAGATACCGGCCTTTCTCTGCCGTCAGACTGATCTCATCTCCGCTGCGGGTGCGACGGGACGCGCGGTGAACGTGAAGAAGGGGCAGTTCCTCGCTCCCTGGGACGTCAAGAATATCGCACAAAAACTTTCGTCCGTGGGATGCACGAATTTTGTTTTTACTGAACGCGGCACCACCTTTGGGTATCAAAACTTGGTGGCTGATATGAGGTCTTTATATTGGATGAGGGAATTGGGGTATCGTGTGGTGATGGATGCCACGCACGCGGTGCAAAGGCCGGGCGGACTCGGCGGCACCACGGGTGGGGACGGCAAGCTGGCCCCGGTGCTGGCGCGCGCGGCAGTGGCGGCGGGGTGCGACGGCGTGTTCATCGAGACCCACATCAATCCCGCTGAAGCATTCTCTGATGGTCCCAATCAAGTTCCGCTCGCAGAGTTGACCGCATTGTTGAAACAATTGCTGGCCATCCATGAAATTACAAAAGGCTGAACGCATGATATTTGTCCCTTCATTGAATGGCATCGCGATGGCTGTCGCGCTGGGCATGTTCACGCTCACTGAGGCTGCAGACACCGGGGCCAAAGACAAACCGGTGACCAGCAAGGCCAAGCCTTCCGATATTTCGAATAAGCCGGATGAAAAAACCGAGGCTCCCAAGGAAAAGGAGAAGGAAGCGCAGGGCTTGGGATCGTTCGGCAAGGTGCTGCCACTCGGGCAAAAAAATCTCGACGTGAAAATTCCCTCGTTCAAGGACGGCCGTCCCGATTCGTTTGTCCGAGCCGGTTCCATGACCCGTCTGGATGACAATCAGATGGACATGGAGAAGACGGATATCCGCATTTACGGGGAAACTCGCGAAGCGGATTTGCGCGTTCAGCTTCCCACCGCCATTTACGACATGAACACGCAGATCATGACCAGTGACACACGCAGCCGGATCAGCCGTGAGGATTTTCAACTGGAAGGCGACACGTTGGTTTTTGACACGCGCTCGCGACAGGGCAAAATGACCGGCCACATCCACATGATCATTTACGATGCAGAAACGCTC
>JAYVZW010000512.1:0-3000 GCA_043783015.1 Verrucomicrobiota bacterium | reverse complement strand
GGGCGGAAAGACCGTGGTATTCACATTCAAGCCCACGCCCAGCACGATGAAAGAACCCGCTGCGCCGACATGGGTCTCCGCGAGAATGCCGCAGAATTTTCGATCACGCAGTAGTAAATCGTTCGGCCATTTGATTTGAGGGTGGATACCATACGTTTCTTCAATTGCCCGGGAGATGCCCAACGCCGTCAGTGTGGCCAGCCGCGGCCATTGCTCGATCGAGACGTCAGGTTTTAACAAAATGGAGAACAGCAAATCCTTGCCCGGCTCCGAGATCCAGCGGTTTTCCCGCCGCCCGCGCCCAGCGCTCTGCGCCTCTGCAAAAACGACAACCCCATGGGGCCAGCCGGCCAGACCCAGCTCCCGCGCATGATTGCTCGTGGAAGTGATTTCTTCATGCACCTGAATTTCCGAGCCGATGGCATGTCCCGCCAGCGCCGCCGAGATGCGGCGGGCTTGCAGTGGCGAGTCTGATGCGGATGGAATCACGGCGCATCCTGCCGCTTCACCGCCCCGGCGCAAGCGGCACGTGATGCCGGGCTTGCAGGAATGGAGAAAAATGAGACATTCCCCGCCACATGCCCGTCCGCTTTCTCATCGCCGACGACCTCAGCGCCCATCAGAAGCTGATGTCCAACATCATCCGGTTCCTCGGCGGTGAGTCCATTTTTGCTTCCAACGGTTACGAGGCTCTTCAGCTCGCACAAAACGTGGAGTGCGACATCATTCTCATGGATTTGCAGATGCCCGGCCTTGGCGGCGTGGCGGTGGCTGATCAACTGATTCAAGGCCCGCCCTCTGGCCGGCGACATCCCGGCATCATCGCCATCACCGGGGACAGTGCTGCGGAGCGCCGCGCCCTTTGCCGCGCCATCGGCATGAGCGGTTTCATCGCGAAACCCTACGATGCAGGCACGCTGCACGACGCTTTGCAACAAGTCATCATTCGCGGCCATTGCTGGGCCGACGGCCCGCAGCGTCGCGTGTTCAACATGACGCAATTCCTCGAGGTCGTGGAAAACGGCGCGGAACTAAGAAGGCTGGAATTTGAGGACTGGGCTGCGTCCATGCCCGATGCCCTGGGTGATCTGTTCGATCTCATCAACGAAAGCGGAGTGAGCGCACATCGCGCCCGCATTGAGGAACTCACCGGTGATGCCGCGACCTTGGGATTCATCAAATTGGAATCCGCCTTGCTAGAATTCCGCCATCACACCGGCATGAAAGCATCATGGCTCGACTCCGTGCTGGAGGATTTTGATCTCTGCCACATGGCCGCCCGCGAATCAATCAAGGTGGCGTCCGAAAGCCTGATGGACTGCGTTTGAGATTACTTCGCAAAGTATCGCTCAATCGCACTCACCAGTCCCGGAATCGTGTGCTCTGTGGCCTCTATGTCCACGCGCAACTGGTGTTGCTTGAGCGTTTGCGAGGTGATAGGGCCGATGCTGGCGATCTTAATCTTGTCCGGCAGCGGCAGTTTGAGATCGAGGAAATGCTCGACGGTAGATGAACTGGTGAACGTGATCACGTCGGCTCCTTCATCCTTGAAGCGGGCGAAGGCGTCGCTGTTTTCCGCAGTTTCCGGCACGGTGCGGTAGGCGATGGCCTCGTCCACGATCGCGCCCATGCCTGTGAGTTCGTTGGCGATGACTTCACGTGCGCTCTCGGCTTTCACCCAGAGGATGGTCTGGTTCTCGACATCCACTTTCTTGAACGCCTTGATGAGTCCCTCGGCCACGAATTTATCCGGCAGCAAATCAACGGCCAGATGCTGCTGCTTGATCTTGTCCGCCGTGCCGGGTCCGATGGCGGCGATCTTCGCGCCACCGATGCTGCGCGCGTCTTGATAGAGCTTGTAGAACATCTCAAAGAAGTGATCCACGCCGTTCGGACTGGTGAAGACGATCCAGTCGTAGGTGTGGCAGTCCATCACCAACTGTCCGAACTCTTTCAAATCCTTTGGTGGTTCGATGCGGATGGTGGGTAGCTCCATCACATCCGCGCCGAGTTGTGCGAGCTTTTTGGACAGCTCGCCCGCCTGCGCGCGAGTGCGGGTGACGACGATGCGCTTGCCGAAGAGCGGGCGGTTCTCGAACCAGTTCAGTTTGTCGCGCTCCAGCACGACGCTGCCGATGACACACACGGCGGGCGCTTTGAAATCTTTATCACGCACAATTCCCGCGATGGTTTGCAGCGTGCCTTCGATGGTCTGCTGGCGTCCGGTCGTGGCCCATCGAGTGAGCGCAATCGGAGTCGAAGGCTTGGCTCCGTGTTCCATGAGCTTGCCAGTGATTTCATCAATGCGCTCGACTCCCATGAGCATGACCTTGGTGCCGTCCGCCTGGGCGATCTTCGCATAGTCGAGCGAGCTATCCGGCTTCGTCGGGTCTTCGTGCCCGGTAAAAATAGTGAGCTGCGAGCAATGCGAACGATGCGTTACCGGAATGCCCGCATAAGCCGGACCCGCAATCGCTGAAGTGATGCCGGGCACAATTTCAAACGCAATGCCTGCATCTGCGAGTTCCTGCGCCTCTTCCGCACCGCGACCAAAGAGCACGGGGTCGCCGCCCTTCAATCGCGTGACCACTTTCCCGGCGCGCGTCTTCTCGATGATGAGCTTGTTGATTTCTTCCTGCGACAGCGTGTGATCTTTGGCTTTCTTGCCGACATAAATTTTCTCGGCTTCCGGTTTGGCGAAGCGCAAGAGTTCGGGATTGCTCAGATAGTCATAGACGACCACGTCCGCGAGTTCGAGACATTCTTTTCCACGCAGCGTGAGCAGGCCGGGATCGCCAGGACCGGCGCCGACAAGGTAACAAATTCCAGGCGAGATATTTTTATTCTGGGTCATGAAGTGGGAAGGGGCTGATGATGGAGCACACGAGTCGCCAGCCCAGCGGCGACGGAGCGTGGATTGGAAAGAGGGCCGGAAGCCTCTGCGGCAAAGGGCGGAGCGCCGGATGCGGCCTCATCAAAGACGAGCACTTTCATGTGCAG
>JAYVZW010000511.1:0-9034 GCA_043783015.1 Verrucomicrobiota bacterium | reverse complement strand
TCGTAGAGCGCATCGTTGCGCGCTTCATCCACGCGCGGGTGCTGGCTGGTCGGGCCGATGAACAGACCGCTGAAGAGATAGCTCAGCGACGGATGATTGTGCCAGTAGCCAAGTAACGAGCGCAACAGGTCAGGCCGGCGCAGCAAGGGTGAGTCTGATGGCGTGGCTCCTCCGAAGGCGATGTGATTGCCACCGCCCGTGCCTGTGTGCCGTCCGTCGAGCATGAATTTCTCCGTGCCCAATCGCGTGAGCCGCGCCTCTTCATAAAGTGTCGTGGTGTTGTGCACCAGTTCGTCCCATGAATGCGCCGGATGCATGTTGACCTCGATCACGCCGGGATCGGGCGTGACCTTGATGACTCTGATGCGCGGATCGTGCGGCGGTGGTTCGCCTTCGATGATGACCGGCATCTCCAACGCGGCGGCGGTGTCCTCGATGGCAGCGATTAGTGCGAGATAATCTTCCACCTCCTCAACTGGCGGCATAAAAATGTGCAACCGTCCCTCGCGTGGTTCGAAGCACATCGCGGTTCGGATGACGGATGCTGCGGACTCGCCATGAGATGGCGGCACTTCTCCGCGCGATTCCGGATTGCCCTGACTGTTGGGGTGCAGTTCCTCGGCCCCGCGCAATGTTGTGGCGATGGCACGGATAAAATTCTGACGACTCTCCGCACGTGGCGGCAGGCTGGATTTTTCTTCAGCGGGATCGCGCGGGTAAATCCACGGATAATCTTTCTCCGCCACCCACGGCAACGAGTCGAGCGGCAAGCGCAATCCCATCGGAGAATCGCCCGGCGTCAGATATAACGTCTCGTCCCGCAAGAACCACGAGCCTGTCTGCCAGCGCAGTTCGCCTTCGGATCGAACGCGCTTGATGGGTAGCGTGTAACCGGTGATTTCTCCGAGGCCGTGCTGGAAGATTTGTGCGAGGCGCTTGCGCTCCAGTTCATTCTTCAGATTGGATTCCAGCGGATCAACATTGGAAGGCAGCCTGCGTTCTTTCCAGAGGTAGTAGTAGATGTCTTCGTAACCTGGCATCAGCCATCGCGAGTCCGCGCCGAGCGCCGCAGCAAGCGTGATCGCGAAGTGACGCGCATCATTCGCCGTATGCCCATAGTCTTTGGATTCATCAGCAATGAGATGGTCATTAACCCAGACAGGCACGCCGTCTTTCCGCCAGAAACAACCCAGTGCCCAGCGAGGAAGTTGTTCGCCGGGATACCATTTTCCCTGCCCGTAATGGAGCAGTCCGCCGGGTCCGAATTGCGCCCGCAACCGCTTGATAAGTTCGCTGGACAGCAGGCGCTTATGCGGGCCGACGGCGGCATCATTCCACTCCGCTCCGTCAGGATCGTCAATGCTCACGAAAGTAGGCTCTCCACCCATCGTCAGCCGCACATCATGCGCGCGCAGGTCGGCATCTACGCGGCGACCGGCTTCATTTATCTGCTGCCATTGTTCCTCTGTGTAGGGTTTGGTCACGCGCGGTGATTCATGAACGCGCGTCACCGTCATTTCGAACTCGAACTTGGTCTCGCAAGGCTCAACCATTCCCGTGATCGGGGCCGCGCTTTGCGGATCGGGCGTGGCCGCGAGCGGGATGTGACCTTCGCCGGTGAGCAGCCCGGAAGTCGGATCCAATCCCACCCAGCCTGCGCCCGGCAGATACACCTCGCACCAGGCGTGCAAATCCGTGAAGTCGCTCTCCGCGCCGCTCGGCCCATCGAGGGCTTTTTGATCTGGCTTGAGCTGGATCAAATAACCGGACACAAAGCGAGCTGCGAGTCCTATATGCCGCGACAACTGGCACAACAGCCACGCGGAATCGCGACACGACCCGCTCATTTTCTCCAGTGTCTCTTCTGGTGTTTGGATGCCCGCCTCCAAGCGGACAAGATAACGGATGTCCTTCCAGAGTTTTTGGTTTAGCGCGACAAGGAAATCTATCGTGCGCGGCCGGGAGTCGGGGTCTTTTGTTAAATGCAGTTGCCCGGATTCCGGCAGCACTCCGTGGCGGTGAACACCCACCGGAACCTCGGTATGCGGCTTCGGCGAGTGACCTACATGTAGCTGCGGCAGTTTAAGGATTTCGCGCCGCACGAAATCCAGCAAGCTGGCAATGCATGGCGTGAGCGGCAATTTGAGCTGGTAGGGGTCAAGCTCATGCGCCAGCACCGGATCGTAGGCGAAGGGAAACTTTTCCGCGTCGGGCTCAAGAAAGAAGTCAAAGGCATTGAAGACGGCCAGCTCCGCGACGAGATCTACCTCCACGCGCAGTTCGGTTGCCTTGTCCGGGAAGACCAGCCGCGCGAGATGGTTCGACTGCGGATCCTGCTGCCAGTTGATGAAGTGCTTTTCCGGCAGCACCCGCAGCGAGTAGGCGAGGATGGGCGTGTGCGCATGAGGCGCGGGCCGCAACCGCACCACATGCGGAGAGAGTGACACCGGCCGATCATAGAGATAGCGGGTGACGTGACGGAGGGCGACGTGAATGGGCATGAGGAGGGGAACGCGCGACCGCGCAGTCCTCATCTAGCAGCCGCCGTGCCATCAATGGCTGGTCCTTGGACGCGACTTTAAATGTGCGAAACTGGACGGATACTCACCAGACTGTTCTCTTTCAATGCGTCGCAGTTTTTCTGGGGTCAGGTCACTGAGACATCACAATATATAAAGCTGATTTTAAAACTCACCCAACAATCGGTTGATTTCCCCGGGTGAAAATCTCTCTTCGTGCAAAATATTACGTAATACATTGAGCTTCGAATCGTTTGACAATGTGCACATTGCATACAAGCCACCTGCGCCGAGTCGGCGAACACTGGCATACGGATGGTCACGCATAATCTCATCCTGAGAATATGCGAAATGACACCTTGAGCGCGGGCGATATGCTAGGAGTTTTTTTGCTGCATTAGGGCTGAGCTTCAAGAGTTCGCTCAGGAATAATGCATATTTCTCAACCATAGTCTTGGCTCTGGAAAAATCAGGCTGGTGTATACGCCTCAAGAGTTGTTCGCCTAGGTGATTACGCCATTCAAATGTATTAGAAACCTGAGTCTCAAGCGGTCTGTGTGAGGGGAGAGATATATTTTTGAGCCACAATGGGCTGAGTCTTAGGCATTCATATTCATTACTAATTATGGTCGCTGAGGTATAGTTTACCGGCAGCAAATCAAGGACACGTCGAGCCTCAACACGTAGAATATGAGCGGCTTGGGCAACGGTGATCCCACAAATAATTCCTGGGGGCCGTAGCCCTGTAGATGGTTGTCCGTCCACCGTAGGTTCAGCAGTGTGCTCTACCATCGGTAGTTTGGGTTGCGCCTCATCAAGCCGCATCAGAACACCGAGCCGATCTTCGAGATCATGCAGACGATCATCTGGAATAATTGACTCCATTCTTATCGCTTCTAGACCTAATTGTGTGACAGCTCCAATTACTTGGCTGAGCGCAGTTTAGTCGCTAAGTCCTCGTGCAATTTGTAGATTAGCAACTAATGCGCGTATGCTGACAGGCCGTGTCATGCGCAATGTTACAATGCTGGGAATTGGGTTAGGGCTTAAAACTTTTTCATCTCCCTCATCAATTCCATCAAGAACGGAAATACGCCGAGATGGTTGGCCTTCATTGAACGTCAAGCGCCATAGTCGGCGGCGAGAATCATTCGGCATCCGCAAATTACTTAAGAGAGATTCCACCTCCTGTTCACCTGGAGCGCCAACCTTTAGCACGAAAAACAGGAAGACGTTTGCCCTGCTGGCGCATAAGTATAACTCTCGTCTGGCCTGCCACATCTTCAACTCTTCCTCTTCTGGATTTGCAGTCACAGTGGCTGACAGTGCCACAGCGGGCAATCCCTCTATGACAACGACTGAATACTCTTGTCCCTTGATGTATTTATCGAGCAACACCGCTGCGCCACCTCCTTCCATGGGGTGATACGTAAACGCCGATAACTGCTCATAGTCGAACAATGTATCTTCTTCACAAAAACGAACCCATAAGACATCTTTTTGGGTATAACTTTTATCTGGCGCAAAGCATCTTGCGGACTTACAAAGCAGGAGACCGTATAGCACTAATGATTGCCCGGGTGCGAGTCGTTGATATCACTAAGCACCCATGACTGTCCGTTTCCCCCGGCTTCGACTCGAAACCCAAACGCGCCATTTAATTCTTCTTTAGACGGGATGATCTTGGGTCCCGATGTTTCAAACCAACGAAACATAAGTCCGAGACTAGCTGCATAAACCGGGAAGGGGCTTCGATAATTCCTACGCAAACGAAGTGTATGGCTTGCAAAGCCTCCCTCACCAAGACCGTCGATAATGTTCGCTCTCTGCCCAGAAAACCTCAGACGTTGATGGCGATCGCATGCGACAAGCAAATAGCGGCGTTCTGGCTCTTCGTTCTTCCAATTTGCAATAATGTGCTGTGCTTCGAGTGTTAGATCGTGGGCTTCATCTACTATCAAAACATTGCACTCGTCTGGGATTGAAGCATCCCATAACCGAAAGGTCGGCTGATGGAAGTGCAGCAAGTGTCCGTCTTCTAAGCTGCCGAAAAGTCTCACGAAGTGGAGCCAAAATGCCTGCAGCACGCTAACTTGCTTCTGACTGAAGCCAAAAGCCACAATCGAGCGCTGAGCGTGATCTGGCAGTTGTAAATCACCTGTTTTTTTGGAAAGAGGAATCAGTTTACGAACACCAGTTATGTCGTCAGCCTCTATATAATAATTGCACGAGAGCACGAATAATATGTATGCGAGCATAACGCTTTTGCCCATGCCAGCAGTTCCATTGATCGCTGCATGGCTTTTCCATGTCATACCTTGACTTGATGGAAAGCGCCGAAACAACTCATGATCCAAGGCGCGCCTACAGTTATGAACGAATGAGATTGCATTGCTAAGATCTGGCCTTCCGAGTTCGGCGACAGGCATTCCTTTGCGTAATTCCGCCAGTATTGGAGATTGCTCAGTGCGCTGTATATAGTTTTCCTGAGACCTAAACCAATTGAAAAAGTGATTCGTGTCGAATAGTTGCATCGTCACACGATTATCGAGCGTCAATTCTGGCTTTCGTTCTGGCGCATCCAAACACACCACGCACGCCTCAATTCTGATTTGCCGACCACCATCTCCTTCTCCCAAGTGTCTGAGAAGGGAAACCGCCTGGTTCCATAGTTGTTGTTTCACATTGTGTCTTTCCCCATCGTATTTCACGAACCAGCCATTGCCTTCGACAACTACAGATTGGGCCTTGCACTCAACTATGATAAGACGGTCTATGAGGCCGTCACGCGCATGAAGGAGGTGGTCAATTTCAAAGCCATAGCGGCGGCATTCATCAAGGTCAGGGCGGAACAGCAATACTTTTGACAATCGCGAGTCAGGGCGGCACTTGTCTATTTCAAGTGCAATTTGAGCTTCGAATTCTTCACCGTTTGGCCTACTTGGAATTGGAATGGGTTAGGCGGATCACGTCAAGCGATGGTCATTGATTTTGTGATTTGAAATAATACGGCTAAGATAGCCGCCACTCACGCACTATCTGCGGTCGCCGTTTCGGTCCACAATATTCCAGCGTTTCAATTTCCACGGAGTTGTTTCCGATAACCGCCATGTCCCCCTTCTCCTTGGAGAGCTTCACCACGCTCTTTAGACCAGCCAGAATCTTCGACCCCTCAAGCACAGCCAGATCATCACGGTAGTAGTCGAACCACGGCAAGCCGGCCCTTTCGTATTCGAGTGCCGTAACAGGTGTTTGGGGAGGACTGTATTCAGTAATCTCACGCCAGACCAGCGCATTACAGAGATGCACAAAACATCTGCTGGAAGTTTCCAAATCCCACTCATCAATTTTGTGGGGGTCTTCATATATTTGCTGCTTCATGCGTCCACCCATGCCAAGACCCATGCCTTCGCTGGATTCCATGCTACAGCACATACGATTGTGCATAATTGGGGCCGGAGGGAGAAAGTGTGGCAGGATGTCCGACAGGGTCTTCGGCAACTGTGGGAGAACTTCACGCTCGAAGTAAATATCAGGCTTGATGGGATAGACCTGCAGTTGAATGCCGCCGAATTCGCACTTGCCAGAAATCTGCTCCTCCACCGAATACCCCGCCCCCAAGGGCATGGCCACAAACTGTCTTATAATGCCTTTTCCCACAGCAAAACCATCTAGCCACGGCTGCTTCGGCAACACGAGATAGTCTTGCGGCTCGCGGTTTAGACCGCTCCGCCAAGGTTCACCGGATACGGCATTGATCTTGCCCGAAGCAACCTTCACCGCGAATGGGTAGCTGCTATGGAAGTTCAGCCAGAGAGCTTCCGATTGGTAGAGTGGAATCATCACCCCGCCGCGTTCGATCCATGTGGCTGGCACGCGATCACCATGGTCGTCAATATGACGAAGCGGGAAGCGCCCTAGTCCTGGAGGGAGGAAGTAATCACGACCGTCGTCTGGAATTCGTAGGGTGCGCTGAAATTCGATACGCAGACCTCCCGGCTCATCGACGCCATCGGTCATAAGCCTGCGAAACTTCTGACAAAAGGCCCGCTCGATTTGATCATCGGTAAGGCCCAAGACCAGCTCGCGCAGATCAGTGGATTTGTTGTTTGTCAGGCTGGCCAGAGCCGCCATTCGATCTTCCGCAAGTATCGCAGGCAATTTTTTTGCAACATAGGCTTTTGATAGCCGGTCGAGTTCTTTTGTGACGGATGGAAACGAGAAATGCAGCTGGTCGTATTTGAGTTCAATCATGGTTTGTTTGTGGTTTTAGTATTTTCGAGGGTGAATCACCATTCGCCGTCGCGCACCTCCCGCACGAGGCTCAGGACGGCGCGATCAGGAAGTTTCTTTAGTTCCCGTAGGAGGTCGGCAAACAAGCGCGGACGGGATCGGATAATGCCCAGCAGATCGGATGAGACCTTCCCCGCCAATGCCAGCAGCACATCTGGATCCTCATTGAGTTCTTTAGCGAGACGCAGGATGGTTCCTTCGCCCGGCGGAGACTGCTCATCACGTTCGATCTTGCTGAGGTAGGACGGTTCGATATCCACACGACTGGCGAGCTGGCGCACTGAGAACGAGCGATCAGCAACCGCTTTAGCTTGTCGGCACTCTCGCAGAAACTGACCAAATGATTGCTGAACACTCATTACGTGTAGTGTTTACTACACACAATATGATTTGGCAGTATATATTTTGACACTTTTTTGCGATTACTCAGGCTAACAAGTTCCACGCCTTGCGTTTCACAAAGCAACAGATGCAAAAAGTGTTCGTATGAATACCATGAAATATGTGTTTCAATCACTATTGCACTTTCGCATGAAATGATGTCTAATCATATTCCAAGATAAAAATATGAGAGTCACTCTAGATATTCCCAGCGAAGCGCACCGGCAGCTAAAAACACTGGCTGCATTTAGCGGCATGACCATGAAAGATTTCATTCTCAACCGAGCATTGGGCGCAAAGACGGCAGCGAAAAAAACTCGTGTGAAACCAGATGAAATGGATGAGACCGCATACTTGCTTAGCAAGCCCGCGAACGCGGCGCGGCTTGAAGCGGCCCTGAATTCAAAGAAACGGGTTTCCTTTGCCAGTGAGGAGGAACTGCGCCGTGCAATTGGACTTTAAGCCACAAGCAATGGAGGATTTGCTTTGGTGGATTCAGACCGATAGACGGATGGCGGCCAAAATTGTGAAACTCGTGATGGAGTGCAGGGGAACGCCATCCGGAGGCACAGGCAAACCGGAACCGCTCAAACATCAGTTTGCTGGTTGCTGGTCACGTCGCATCGACCAAGAGCACCGTCTGGTTTATCGCGTGGAGAATCAAGCGCTGGTGATTCTCTCATGCCGTTTCCATTACAACTGACTGACGCAAATCGATCAGTGGCAGCCCCGTTTTAGTAATCGCCGAATCTCCGCGCCACACAGCAGTTACTCAGCGAGCAGTTTCTCGATTTTCTTTTCGAGTTCATCATCGGCGTCGATATCCACCACAACACCCTTTTTATTGACGAGCCACATGGTCGGGATGCTGTCGAGGCCATATTTTTTTACATAGGGGTTTTCCCAGCCCTTGCCGTCGAAATACTGGGGCCAGGGGATTTTCTTGTCTTTGATGATTTTTTTAAGAGCGTCTTCATCTTCGTCCAGTGAAATGCCGATGATCTCGAGGCCCTTATCGTGGAGTTTTTCGTAGGTCTTGATGACTTCGGGCAATTCCTTCATGCAAGGGCCGCACCATGTGGCCCAGAAATCAATCAGCACCACTTTGCCGCGCAGTTTTTCCACATCCACATCGCACCCATCCACGGCCTTGAATTTTAACTCCAGCGGCTTGCTCATGAGTTCTGCCATCACCTTGCCCGACTCGATCCTCTCCTTGGCCATGGCGGCAATTTCAGCATTCTTGTTTGTTGCCAAATCCGCGAGAACAGCAGGCAGCCGGGTCGGTTCCATGCTGTCAATCAATTCAACCCGCGACTGAATGAGGCCGAGGTTGTCCTCGGATTCCGGAAAGGCGGTGAGATGTGCCGCAAGAAGTTTTTCCCATTCCACGAGTGGCATTTTCTCTTCCTCCACGAGATCGGAAAGCAGCACCAGCCGCGCGGTGCTGGCGTTTTGTCTCAATTCCTGCGGTGCGTCCGCTGCGGCGATGATTTGGGCGTAGAGATCGGCGGCTGGTTTCGACCCAGCGGGTAGCGGCAAGCCCAGGGAGTCGCGGCTTTCAAGCATATTGGCTTCAAAACTGAGCACGTTCCAGCGCAGCGAACTTCCGGGGTAATGTTTGCGAAACTCCGCGATGAGCTTGTCTGCGGTATCGTAGTTCCGCTGCATAAATTCCGCGTATTTCTTCTGGTCGGGCTGCACGTTTTCGGGCGGCTCCGCATTCATCAAGTCCTCGATCTTCGCAAGCAGTTCTTCTGGCTGGGGCTTTTCGTCAGACTTCGCGGCGGGATTATCCTTGGCTGCCGCGATGAGTGACAACGGAGCCGTGACAAGAAAGG
>JAYVZW010000510.1:0-3003 GCA_043783015.1 Verrucomicrobiota bacterium | reverse complement strand
TACGCGACGGAGCTGTCCAAAAAACGCATCGAGTCACGGCGCAAGGAAATGGAGAAATTCGGCTATCGCATGTGGAGCGACCAGCAAGGCACGCAGGTCTGGGCTCGGCTGGACAAAGTGGACGCCAATCAGGCGGTCTTTATTTCGGAGTGGGGCGAACCTTTCCGCACGTTCATCAGCCGGTTGAGTGATGCGGATCAAGCACTACTGGCGAAGAAGGCGGAGCACTGAAAAAAGCATCTGCCGCATTCATTTCCACGACATCGCGCGGAACGGATGGTCGTCGATCAGATTGGCCTGGACTCCCTTGAGTCCGTCACGACGGAACTGGACGCCGACATAGTGATAGACGGGGATAATGGGGGACTCGCCGCTGATGAGAATTTTTTCCGCGTCGCTGAAAAATGAATGACGCTTCCCGACATCAGACTCGCGCGCGGCGGCGGCGATGAGTTCATCGTAGCGGGCGCTGGCCCAGCCCGTGCGGTTGTTGCCGTTGCCGGTGGTGAAGCATTCCAGAAAGGTGTTCGGATCATTGTAATCACCCACCCAACTGGAGCGGCAGAGATCGTAACTCAGTTCGCGCATGGAGACGAGCCACATCTTCTGTTCCTGCTTGGTGAGATTGACATCGATGCCGAGATTCTCCCGCCACATGGACTGCAGCTCGATGGCGATATTGCGCTCAACATCCAGCGGCAGATAAAGATATTCTACGCGCGGAAATCCCTTGCCGTCGGGGAAGCCGGCCTGCGCGAGAAGCTCCCGCGCCTGTTTAACATCCAGCGATAGACCAGCGGGCGGCTGGTAGTTTTTTCCCGCGCCCGGTGGCGTGAAACTGGAGGCAGTTTGCTCGCCGAGCCGGGTGATTTTTTCCACGATACGCTTGCGATCCACTGCGAGAGCAAACGCGCGCCGGACTCTGGCGTCCGTGAAAGGCGGCTTCGTGGAGTTAATGCGGATGAACCAGGTGCCGAGGAACGGGCCGGTATGGAACCACGGCTGCTTCTTCAGTTCGTTGACGAGGGAGACGGGCACCATGCCCTTGTCCATGAGCAGGTCGGCCTGGCCGGTGTAGAAGTAATTGAGCGCCGTGTTCGCATTGCTGATGGGCAGCACATCGACGGTGTTCAGCTTCACATTCGCCGCGTCCCAGTAGCGCGGATTTTTTCTCAGCCGGATATGGTCGTCAATGCGCCAGCGCTCCAGCAGGAACGGGCCGTTGCCCACGAGATTCGCGGGCTGGATCCAATTTCCGCCATGCTTCGCCACCGTGGGCAGATGCACGGGCGCAAGCGTTTGAAAGGCGCATAGATCAATCCAGTAAGGCACGGGATTCTCCAATGTTGTCTCCAGCGTGCGATCATCGATGGCCCGCACGCCGACCTGGGTGAAGTCCTTGAGTTTTCCCTCGTTGTAATCCCGCGCTTTGTTCAAAGGATAAAGCTGGGTGGCATAATCGCTGCCAGTAGCCGGGTTCAGCACACGCTCCCATGATTTCACAAAATCATGCGCAGTCACCGGCTCGCCGTTGCTCCAGAGGGCATTGGCGCGGAGATGGAAAGTGTAATGGAGCTTGTCTTCAGATACTTCCCAGCGTTCCGCAGCGCCTGGCTCCGCCTGGCCTTCGGCATTGAGCCGGCACAACCCCTCGAAGAGCGACTCGCCCAGCCTCATGCTCACCTGATCGGTGATCATCGCAGGATCGAGAGTTTCCGGCTCGGCGCTGTTAATGAATACGAGATCGGCGCGTTCTGCCTTGCGTGAGCAGGCGCTCAAACACAGCCCAAGACAAAATAATCCGGCCAGCCTCAAGGGAAAAAAATTGGGGATGCGGTTCCAATGACGCATCCCCAAACATAAAACGCATTCAATGCCCGGCGCGAATCATTTCGGCAGCACGGGCGCAGGCGGTGGCGTAGGCAGGCTCTCAGGAGCGGGCAGTGTTGCGGCAGGTGTCGCAGGTAATTCTGCTGGCTTAGATTCTGGAGCAGGGACGGTCTTGGCGTCCGCCGGCTTTTCCGCAGCAGGTGTGGTCGTGGCCGGAGCAGGCGTGGTGGCCGGAACTGTGGCGGGTTTGTCTTCCTTCTTGGGTTCCAGGGGCGCAGTCGAAATCGTTTTTTTATCTTTACCATCGAGCAAGGATTTGCCTTTGGCATCCCGGTTGTCCAGATGCGAGGTCAGAATGGCGAGCACGAAGGTCAGGACGAAAAGGGCGATCCCCAGATAGACGCTACCGCGCTGAAGCACGTTGGTCGTCTGCGCGCCAAACATCTGATCAGTCATGCCGGACCCGAAAGCGGCACCGAGTCCTTCCTGACGCGGGCGTTGCATGAGCACCAGCAGTGAAAGCAGAATGCAGACAATGACCTCGAAGATCGTGAGAATGTTGATAAGAATGGACATAAGGGGCAGTTATTATTGCACAGGAGGTGGGCTTGGCAAGCGAAAGGCAGGAAGTTGGTGCGTCGCAGAGCAGGAACTCGGTGAATCGGTGAAAGCAAACGTTTCCTCCATCCCGCCGACATCGGTTGACGAAAATCCGCCTTCTTGGTATGTGAGGCAACAACCACGCCAGCCAAGGTTCATCTGCTTGTCACCGAAGGAAAGCGAAGGGAAAGACCTTTGCCTTCCTCTCGCACGACACCTTCCTGCTCGATGTCTCATGGGCGACTGCCATGCTTGTATCAAGGACGACGACCACGTCTCCCGGCATCACTTCATCCTCGAAGCCTGTCCGCCCCAGGCCTCCTTGCGTGACCTCGGCAGCCTCAACGGCACTTTCGTGAATGGCAAAGTCTGCGGTGGCCGCAAACCCGGCGAAACTCCCGAACAAGGCGCGAAGCGCAGCTACCCCGAAATCGAACTAAAGCACGGCAACATCATTCGAGTCGGCCGCACCGACTTGCAGGTCGGCGTCACAGTGTCGGAGGAGAAGCCCGATCTGCCAGCCCCGCCGCCGGAATTGAAGGATTTGGACAAGCTCACCCCGGAGCAACTGGC
>JAYVZW010000509.1:0-3004 GCA_043783015.1 Verrucomicrobiota bacterium | reverse complement strand
CGCTTGCTGCACTGGGATAAGCGACGAGGGCGTCGCTTCTACTTGCGATTAATCAGCGCTTCCTTAGAAGCCAGCCGTCGGGTTGTCCGGCCCGGCAGACCAGGCTATGCTTACGCCACGAACTTGATGCTGGCGGTCTGTCCTCGGGCCATGGCTTCGTGCTGCTCGTTGGAACAGGCGGAATCAATTGGCGCGTCCGGCGCAGCATCACTCGGCGCGAGGAGATTGTTTTCGACGAGATAACGTTCCACTTCTTCGCCGCTGATGTCTGAAAGCATCACGCCGTTCACTTCCACGCAGGGGCTGAGCGGCTGGCCGCTCTTCTGTTCCATTTCCCAGCGGAAGGCGGGGTTCTTGATGATGTCTTTATCTTCAAAGGGCAGGTCATACTTGCGCATGATGGCGCGCACGCCTTCGCTCCAGCCGCAGTAAGTTTTGAGATAGGTGGTGATTTTTGGCTTTTCCATGGTGGTCGGGAGTTGGTTGAAAATTGTTACGACGCGAACCTAAGGGCGGACGGGGGAAATGCAAGACGGGCCTCAGTCACGGTGTTGCGATGCTGTCAAAAAGAAGTAATAAGGTAGAAACACAACACTAACGACCATGAAAAATCCAGTCTGGCTGATGGCCCTTTTCCTTTCTATCGCGTTCGGTTTTCCCGGCATGGCCGCTGACGCCCCGTCTGCGGATACTACGCAGATCGAAGTTCTCATTAGCAGCATCGAGGGACTCAAAGACGCTTCATTCGTCCGCAACGGCTCCGATTATGACGCGAAGACGGCGGCGAAGTTTCTCCGCGGGAAGTGGAACTCGCATAAAAAGGAGATCGTCACCGCCTCGGACTTCATTGAGAAAGCGGCCAGCATGTCCTCGACCTCGGGCAAACCGTATCTCATCCGCTTCAAGGACGGCAAAGAAGTGAAGTGCGGGGACTTTCTGAAAGAGCGGTTGGCGAAGTTGAAATCCGGCGGGTAGGAAGTTGCTTTTTCTGTTGGTTAGAAAGCCGCGCAGGTTCTCACTTTGAGCTTTAAGTTGCGAAATTCTCCATGTGTGGAACTTTAACGCCCCTTTTTTCAAACCGGGGATTTACGCATGGAAAAGAAACCGTTCTCCGAACTTGGACTATCGCCAGAAATTTTGAAGGCCGTGGAGGCGCTTGGTTTTGACCAGCCCGCACCGATTCAAGCCCAGGCCATTCCACCCGCACTTGAAGGCCGCGATGTCGTCGGCCAGTCGCAGACCGGCTCGGGCAAGACCATGGCTTTTGCCATTCCCGCCGTGCAATTGGTCGATTCAAATGATCGGGGCGTGCGTGTGCTCATCATGTGCCCAACGCGTGAGCTGGCGATGCAGGTTTGCGAGGAAGTTCACAAACTTACGGCGCACAAGCGCGGCATCAAGGCGGTGCCTATCTACGGTGGCGCGACTTTTGACCGGCAGATCCGTGGCTTGAAAGACGGCGCACAGATCGTCGTCGGCACGCCGGGCCGTATTTTGGATTTCGTGGAACGCGGCATTTTGCGGCTCGATGCCCTGAAGATGCTGGTCTTTGATGAAGCCGATGAAATGCTCGACATGGGCTTCCGCGAGGACATCGACAAGCTCATGGAAGCAGTGCCGGCCACGCGGCAGACGCTGTTTTTCTCCGCGACGATCGACGGCCCGATCCGCAGGCTGGTGGAGAGCTACACGAAGGACCCGGCGATCATCACCGTGGAGCACAAGGCAATGACGGTTCCCACGGTGGCGCAGTCGTATTATGAGGTGCAGGGCCGCTCGAAGATCGAGGCGCTCTGCCGCATCCTTGACATGGAGAACCCGCGTCTGGCCATCATCTTTGGCAACACCAAGCGCGCGGTGGACGATGTGACGGATGCGCTGATCGCGCGTGGTTACAGCGCCGACCGTCTGCACGGCGATCTCAGCCAGATGCTGCGCGATCGCGTGATGAAAAATTTCCGCAGCGGCGCGATTGAAGTTCTGGTTGCCACCGATGTTGCCGCTCGCGGCCTGGATGTGGACAATATGGATTTGGTCGTGAATCTCGATCTTCCTTATGATGAAGAAGATTACGTGCACCGCGTTGGGCGCACGGGACGCGCGGGGCGCAGTGGCAAGGCGATCAGCCTGGTTGGAGGCCGCGAGATTTTCCTGCTCCAACGCATCCAGCGTTTCGCCAAGGTCAAAATTGATCGCGCAAAACTGCCGACCCGCGAGGAAGTGGAGGGCAAGCGCGTCGATGCTCACTTCGAGAAGCTGCAAAACACACTCGACAAGGGCGAGTTCAAAACTCACGAAGCCACCGTTCAGCGTCTTCTGGATGCAGGCCACAGCAGCACCGATATCGCCAGTGCGCTGCTGCATCTCTGGCTGGAAGATTCTTCCCGCGAGAGCCAGGAAATTCCCGAAGACCGTCCGCGTCAAGAGCGCAGGCCGCAGGGGGATGGCCGCGACTTCCGTGACAATCGCGACAGCCGTCCGCCGCGTGATTACTCTGCGGGTGGAGATCGTCCGCCTCGTCCGGCTTTCAACAGCAACGCGCAGGCTTTCACCCGCTTGTTCCTCAATCTGGGCGCGATGGATTCGGTCACGCCGAGGGAAGTTGCCGGAGCCATCTACCGCAGCGCCAATCTTCCGCAAGGCGCGCTGGGCAAGATCGAGATCTACGAAAAGTGCAGCTACGTCGGCGTGCCGCCGGAATATGTGGATCAGGTGATGGATGCCGTCTCGCAGACCAACTGGCGCGGACGTCAGTTGCGCATGGATCTCGCGGAACGGCAGGAATTTGAAGAGCAGCGTCGTGGTTTCGACCAGCGCGGCGGCGGTGGCGGTGGACGCGGCTTTAGCAGACCTTCATACGGTAGAAAACCTGAAGGCGGTGGAAAATTCGGCGGCCCGCCTCCGGGCGAACATGCCGCAGAGCCCCCGGCCAAGCCGAAGAGCCAGTTCGAATGGAGCGCGGACGAGGGTTGGGAGTGAATCAACGTCTGCCGCGCCAGGCCGA
>JAYVZW010000508.1:0-3008 GCA_043783015.1 Verrucomicrobiota bacterium | reverse complement strand
AATCAGGGCTTGCAAGGGGGATCGCTTTCTCTTATCAAATGCCTGTCAACCAGACCGCTGAAATCTTAACGATTTAACGGAAAGAAAAATCCCCCCTGGGCGCACTGGCGACCATCTTGCCCTTTGGAATGATCAGTTGTGAAACAAAAAGGACTCTCGGGAAAATGCGTCCGCACGACTCATACATTGAGAAAAATACGCCGGTCATTGGCAGAGGCATTAGATTAACCGTTGCCAAATAACGCGGCGCCGTTGTCAAAACCCAATAAAATGTAACTGTGTGCCTGTATGGAATGGACCGTAGTTCTTGTTCTGCTCATCATCAACGCCGCGCTCGGTGGGCAGCAACTGCTGAACAATCTCGCGCGAAGCCAGGCGGATAAAACGAAAGGCGCGGACAATGCGCTAACTGGTCACACCGACCTTCCATCTAGCGGGATGGCGGAATTTTCCACCGCCGTCGTTTTGACCTGGTGGCGAGAACTTTTTAAGCTTTCATGGGCCGTGTTCGCCGTTGTTGTGGAAGCGATTAAAGGCCGGTCCCGCAGGGAATTCTGGCCGGGGCTCGCTTCGGTGCTGACCATCTCTATCTGCTCTTTCACTGGCATCATTGAGAATGTCGGATTTTTTAGCATCTCGCGGTATTCCCCTCATTTGTGGGTGCCCTTCATCTCCATTTACATAGTTTTATTGCCTGTGGCTACAGGACTGATGTTTGGATCGACGGTGCGCAAAGAACACTGGATTGGCACTGTTTTCGTCCTGACAGGGCTGGTGATATTTTCACTGCGTTTGGATAGCATTCCCCAACTGAGTCATGTCGTATTGAGCAGCGGAGGAATTTCTCCGGCGAAAGCTGCCATGATCGGTTCACTCGACTGGCAGGCCGTGGTGTGGCTGGTCATCATCAATCTTTGCCTGTGCTCCCAGCAAATCCTGAACAACAAATCCGTTCAACTCGCCAAACACAAAGTAAGCGCCAATGCTTTCGTGGTGTGGCGCGAAATTTTTAAATTCGGTTTCGCCACTCTTGCCATCGCAGCGATCGCCTTGATCGAATGGAAAAGTTTCACCAGCTATTTCACGCCGCAGCGGGCCGTCATTTTTGCGATTGGGGCAGGTCTGACAGGTTATGTCTATAGCTGGGGCTTCTTCGTGCTCTCAAAATATCCGGTTCATGTCTGGGTTCCTTATACGAATCTTTATATCGTCGTGCTTCCATTTCTCAGCTATTTTCTTCTTCCAGGTGTGGATGTAAAAGTATCGCAAATTCTCGGCGCTGGCTTTGTTGGCATTGGATTGGTCGTGGGGCTTTCAGATTTCAGCCGTCATAAAATTGAACTGATCACTGACAAACAAAATTAGCGTTTCTGATCAATCCTCAGCTCGCCCGCGCAGCGAATATCACGCCCGGAACAGCACGCCCAGCTTCTTGCCCAGCAACAATCCAGCCCCGGTCAACGAGACGCCGAGGAACACCATCGCCCACACGCCCAGAGCGGCGGCAAGGTAAGGGCCGTTGCCCAAGGCGCTGACCAGTGAGTAAATAGCTTTCGTGATCGGATAATGCGCCGCCTGTTGCGCGAGGATCATCGAATCGGACACCTCAAGCATGGCAAACGAGAAAGCGAGCAATCCGCCCGCGATCAGATTAGGTGCAATTAGCGGCAGGGTGATCTTGAGCATCGACTTCAGCGGCGGGCATCCCAAATTCTGCGCCGCTTCCTCCAGTATCGGACTCACTTGCTGGAAGCCCGCGCTGGCGGAGCGCACGACGTAGGGCAGACGCCGCACCGAGTAAGCAATGATCAGCAACACCACCGGGTCTTCGCCGATCATGAGCCAATGGAATGTCTGCCCCTCACGCGCCATTGCCAGATAGCCAAGGGCCATGACCAGACCGGGCACCGCCAGCGGCAACATGGCCATGGCATCCAAAATCTGCCGCCCCCAGATGCGTGTGCGCACATTGACATAGGCTACTCCGACGCCGAGCACAAGGTCGAGCAACGTGGCGATGGAGGCGTATTTCAAACTGTTACCAATGGCCTTGAGCGTCAGTTCATGCCCGAGCACATCACGATAATGCCGCAGCGTCAGTCCTTCCGGCAACCAGGTCCGATACCAGTCCGACGACAGCGAAAGCAGGATCAACCCCAGATGCGGCAGCACCACGATGAAAATGCTCAGACCAAACACCGCGCTGCACAAACGGCCCGCCGTCTTGGAGAGCATGATCGTCTCCCGTCCCATCGTCGCGCGCCCGCCACCCGAAGCCGTGGATTTTTCAAAGAGCATCTTGCTCGTCACATAGCACAGCACCGTGAAGAAGAGCATCACGACCACCATCGCATACGGAAAAGGATTGCCGCTCAAGTCCTTGAGCGAATCGAATATCTGCACGCTCATCACCCTCGTGTAGTCAAAAACCAGCGGCACACCCAGATCCGTAAACGCCCAGATGAAGACAATCGTCCCTCCTGCGAAAATCCCCGGCATGATAAGCGGCAGCGTGATTTTCCAGAAACGCGCGCGCGGTTTGCAGCCAAGATTCGCCGCTGCCTCCTCCAACGCAGGATCGAGGTTGGCCAGGGCCGCGCAGATGTTGAGATACAAGATCGGGAAATGCGAGAGCACATTGAGAATGATCACGCCCTTCATTTGTCCGGTGCCCAGCCAGTCCACCGGGTGCGCCCCATTCATCAGGCCCAGCTTGGTTAGCAGGCTGTTCACTGATCCTGACTGTCCCATCATTGCCCGCACGCCGATGGCACCGACAAACGGCGGCAGAATCATCGGCAGCAGCACCAGCGAGTTCATGATGGTCTTGCCCGGAAATTTATAGCGCGTGAACAGCAGCGCCAGCGGCAAGCCCACCAAGATGGAGCCGATGGTCGTGAAGAACGCGATGAGAAACGAATTCCACAAGCACTCGCGATTGATCGGATTGCGAAACACCTCCCAGATGTAATCCATCGTGAACCCGCCCTTAGACGACACAAACGCCG
>JAYVZW010000507.1:0-3021 GCA_043783015.1 Verrucomicrobiota bacterium | reverse complement strand
CCCCCGTTCACAAACGTGGCCGGTGAGAAGGGGAAGAAGGCGGAGTAGAGGGTTCAATCTTCACCAGCCGGTCATTTTTCGCTCAAGTCATCGAACTCGGAAACAATCAACGGATACTCGGTGATCTGCGTTAGCTTGATGCCGTAAAGATCGCAGATGGCGCGGGCTTCGGAGTCGGGGTAGCCGTCGCGATAGTAGATTTCCTTGACCCCATAGGCAGCGAGCATCTGCGTGCAGCTGGTGCATGGTTCGGTGGTGCAGGCGATGAGCTTGACGTTGCCGCGAGTGAAGAGGGAGCAGAGATTGACCTCGGCGTGGAGCATGTATTTGCGCCTCTGATCGCGGTCGAGCCAGAACTGGTGGTCGGCGTTGAAACCGGGCGCGAGGCCGTTGTAGGCGGTGCCGATGACGCGGTTGTCGTGGTCGAAGGCGACGGCGCCGACTTTGCGAAACGGATCCTCGGAGCGCAGGCTGGCGACGTGGGCGAGGGCCATGGCGTATTCGGGGATGGTCAGCCGGGTGCGGTGGGTCGGGGCGGGCATGTGGGGAAAGAATTGTGAATGACGAATTTTGAATGATGAATGAGAGATCGCCAGCTAAGATTATGCGATGGCGCAAAATATGGACAGTCAGGAAAGAGAGGATACCCAGAAGGCTGAGGGCGCACTGGCGCGTCGCTTTGCGTGGGTGTTCGGGGCGCTGGCAGTGGTGCTGGCGGTTTTTGTGATCTGGGCGGGCCGGGACTGGCGACTGGCGTTAAGCATGGAGAAAGGGGGAAGCAAGGTGGCCACAGAGGCTTATGTGAAATGGGGCATGTGGTGGGCGGGGCTGGTGAATGCATTCTTGTGCGGACTGCTTGCCTTGACATCGAAATGGTGGGCAGGGAAGAAACTGGTGGGACCTGGGGTATCGGCTTGCGGGGTGACAAAACGGGAGTGGATGTGCTTGGTGTTGGTGCTGGTGGCGGCGGGCGGTTTGCGCTGGGCGCGGATGGATTTGAGCTTTTACAACGACGAGGCGCATACGTTCAGAACCTACGTGGCCGGTAGATTCCGGCAGAGCGATGACGGGCAGGTGGCATTGAGACCGGTGAAGTGGCTGGATACCTTTTGGTTGGACAAGGTGGGGAACAACTTGATGCCGTGCTCGGTTTTTGGACGCCTGAGCTATGACACCTGGAGAAAATTTACTCACGCGCCCGCAGGTGCAGTGTGCGAAACGGCGGTGCGGTTTCCTCAGTGGATTGCGGGCATGACGGCACTGGTGGTTTTGTGGCTGGCGGCACGGAGGGGTCTGGGTGTTCAGGCGGCTTGGGTTGCGTTGCTGCTGATGGTTCTGCATCCGTGGGCGGTGCGTTATTCCAGTGAGGCCAGAGCTTACGGGATGCTGATGCTGGGTGTCACTTTATGTTTCTATTTCCTGCAACGGGCTTTCGAGGATGGTCGTTGGCGCTGGTGGCTGGGGCTGGGGCTGGCGGAGTTTCTTTGCGTGTGGAGTTTTTCTGGAGTGGTCTTTTTTCTGGTCGTGTTCAACACATCGATATTGATACGGATGGAGGCCCAGTGGAGGAGGGGCGGCGATGGAATCATGGTGTTGCGTCCACTTTTGGGGATGCTGATCGGCGGTATGTTAGCCCTTCAAATCATGCTACCCACCTTGCCGCAATTGATGGGGGCCATGAATCTCAACAGCTTGAAAGGCCCGATGGGGCGGGTCTGGTGGATGGATGTGCTGGGCGGGTTGCTCTGGGGGACTCGTGGCTGCGATGGAGATCCCGCCAATCCGATGAATCTCGCGCTGGAAAGAATGCTGGTGCAACAACCGCTGTTGTGGGGGGTGCTGGTGATGGAGGCCGGTCTCTTGGTGGCGGGTTTGGTGTCCTTAATCAGGCAGGGAGGGGCGGGCAGGATAATGGCCTTGGCTGGACCGATGGCATTGCTGGCTGGTTGGGCGATAATGGCGGCGCAAGGCAAGTATCTGCATCCATGGTATGTTATTTACGTTGTTCCTGTAATAATTATATGCATAACATCGGGAGTTGTATTATTTACAAAGGTATTTAACGCAAATATTATAACACGATGGTCTTTTATTTTGATAATTTCTGCTCTTGGTGCTGCGTGGTTGGGAGTGGATTATCTTTATGTAAGTCGAAGCAAGGAAAATGTGAGGGGAATTGTTGAAACTGTGCGTAATGTGGGGTTTTTAAAGAGTTCAGAGCGGGGACTTTTGGCTGTGATGCTCTCGGATGTGGACATTTATGATCCAACGGCTCTGGCTATGAAGGGGCTGGATGATCTGAACGACTTGATAGTGCGAGCGCGGCGGGAAGGCGTGTCACTGACTGTGAGTGTAGGGCACGTGGGAATTGGGGACACTGCACAGGTAATGAAAAAGTTGGAGATGTCTGGTGAGTTTGAGTGGGTGGCGACTTTATGGGGGTTGGAGGAGTCGCAGTTCACGCATCACATATTTCGTTTGCGTCAGGATCGCTAAGCTGTAATGATGTTCATAAGAACACTTACGGCATGAACGCATTTATCAAGATTGTAAAAAACGCATGGTTGCGAGTCTTTAAGAGTCTGCACAGAGATCATTCGGCACGGCTTAAGGTCAAGGCTCGGCAGATGGAATTTGACTTCTCTCCACAAAAAAGAAGCCGTCACAATTGACAAAATTGCTCGCTCTTAACCCCAGCACGACACTTGAGTGACAATTTCGTTGAATGAAATCGAAAAAACTCGACAAATCGCGGGGTGTTTGCTTATGTGGAGAACTCTCCAAATTTCGCTATTTAAATTTTCGCATGACTCTGAAAGCCAAGTCTTTTCATAAACTTCTATTGTCTTCAGGAATAATGGTGCTTTCCCACCTCATCCCGATCAGTGCATTCGGACAGTATAACATTGCGCCCTCGCAGACGGGAATGTTTTTCAGCGATCTTCGTGCACGCGCCAATCAAGTGCGGAGCGGAACGACGGTAGATCAGAGTCAGCCTGCGGGCGCTACTGGCACAGCAGG
>JAYVZW010000506.1:0-3033 GCA_043783015.1 Verrucomicrobiota bacterium | reverse complement strand
TTGCACGACCATTAAGATGTTGGTATTATTTTTGAAATTATTCCCAAATACACGACTTATGACTGCGAAAAGAACCCGTAAATATCTTGCCGAGACCTCTGCTGAGTCACTGAAAGCCAAGGAGTTAATCTTGGTGGTGGATGACGAAAAGGCGCAGCGCGATCTGTTGATTGCAGTTCTGGGAGGTGCTTATGAGGTAATTGCCGTGCCGACTGTGGCCCAGGCTTTGATTAAAGCGGAGCACACACCGCCGGCCTTGGTTATCATGGATTATTCAATGCCTGATATGACCGGACTGGAAGGGTTGGGCAAGATTCAAGCCCTTCATTCAAAAATCCCAGTGGTGATACTGACAGGGCACGCCGATCTGGATCTGGCGCGGAGTGCGATTCAGGAGGGGGCGATCGAATATATATTGAAGCCGTTTCAACCAGAGGACTTGATCGCGATGGTGGGCCGTTGCATAGGAAAACCACAGGAGTCTGGTGATGGAGCATCTGAAATTTCATATTCCCTGCAGCGTCGGATGGCTGGCGGTGTGGACCTCTGGCGCAGTCGCCTGCCCACCGTGCCGTCGAGCAACCGCATCGAGGTAACATTTGCCACAGGTGAAACTGTCGAGGCGAAGGTGCTCCGGCTAAGCCGCAGTCTGGTTCAGGCGGAGGTATATGACCCAAGCTTTTCCCTCGGGCAGGGAATTCAGGTCGGGAAGATCGAGGTCTGGGTGGGGGACGAACTTGCTTACTCGGGTGCTGCGAGATTGAACAACATCATCGCCACGGGGGTGACCCGTATTTGCGAGTTTGCCATGGAAGGCGAGTGGACGGAGGAACCGGCCAGCCGGCTTGCTTTGCACAGTGGTGGCATTGAGAAATCGGCCAGAGAATTTATCCAACGATGGGAGACGACCCGCCGCATCAGTCCTGGATTTATGCTCGCGGTCGCGGATGCAACAGCCTTTCTCACTGAACTGCGCAGTTGGATAGAGGGGCTGGAACTGACTTGGTCTTACAGAAACGCTGACGAAAACGAAATGTTGGAACGGCTGCTCGCTGTGATCAAGCCTGCGATGGATGGTGCCTTTGCCGCTTTCGAGGCCGAAGCTGCGCTGGTTCCCAAATCGCTGATGGGCTTTCATGCTGAACATGTTCGCGCCAGCCTGCATCCGCTCCTTCTGTGCGCACCGTTTATTCATCGCTGCTTTACCAAGCCGCTGGGTTATCCGGGTGACTATGGCGTGATGAACCGGATGCTGGACAATCCGTTCGAAGGTGACGGGCTTTTTGCCCGCATGCTTAATGCCTGGGTGATCCGGAGCAGCGCGGGAGATGCTTACCGGCATCGGGTAATCTACTTGGAGAAGTTGCTTCGTGAACAACAGGCAAGCGTAAATGCACGGCATGGGCGCGAGTGCCGCGTGCTCAGTCTTGGATGCGGAGCCGCGCGGGAAGTGCAGAAATTCGTCCAGTGCGAGCCGCAGTGCGACAATGTTTCGTTTACCCTGCTCGATTTTAGCGCCGACACGGTTCGGCACGCCCAGGAGCGAATCAATGAAATCGCCGCTTCAGAACATCGCACGGTATCGGTCACGGCCGTCGAGTTTTCCGTCCAGCAAATGCTGGCAACGGGCAGCAGGCTTCTTGGTCATCCGGACCGGCTGCGATCGGGCATGTTGGAGCGTGGAAGGTATGATGTGATCTATTGCGCCGGGCTGTTCGACTATCTCTCGGACCGTATTTGCAAACGCCTGCTGGAAATTTTCTGGGAACTGGCTGCGCCTGGGGCAACGATCGTGATAAGCAATTTTGCTCCAGCAAATCCCATCCGGGGATTCATGGACTACGTGCTCGACTGGAGGCTCATTTATCGCAGTGAGCAGGAGGTGCGTGAACTTGCGGTGGACGATTCTCTCCAGCCCAATGCCGAGACCATGGAAGCTGTGGGAGGCGTGGAGGTGTTTTTGCGCATGGAAAAGCCGGATGTGGTTTCGGCAAAGTCTGGCCACAAAGTTACCGAAAATTCAGTGAAAAAAGTCAAACAGTGTCAGGTCGCTTAGCAGCCTGTTGAAAAAGCATTGGAGATGAACTGCCAAAGGTGTTGTGGGCTGCCAGCCCACAGGATTCTCCTTCGCGTAGCGTTGCAATTTTTCATGCACGGAGGGCTGGCAGCCCCCGACACCGGCTTTTTCAACAGGCTGTTAGGCGTCGGCGCGTGCGCTAATAGTTGAAAGAAGCGATTCTATGCGATCGAATTGGAGCCGTCTTGGAAATACTTGATATTTAATAAATATATGCAATATTCATAATCTATGAATATTGCAGAGCACTGGCGAATTCTCCTGAACGAGGAGAATCAGCGTCTGACCATGCGCAATATTCGGACGCTTTGCTTGATAGCCATGTTATTGGTTCCTCTGGCCGTGGTTTTAGACTATCTGGCGTATCCAAAGCTCTGGCCAACATTCTTTGCTGTCCGCGCGCTGGTTTCACTGTTGGAGATGGGTTTCCTTGCCGTCAGTTACATGGAAATCGGAAGGAGGCACTACCGGTTGCTGATGTTGTTGGTTCCCCTGGTGCCGGCTATGGCGATTGCATGGATGATCAATCGTTCGGGTGATCCTGCATCTCCCTATTACGCGGGATTGACTCTCGTGCTCGTTGGGGTCGGGTTCTTGTATCAGTGGAGCTACGTGGAAAGTGTCATTGCCGTAATCATTACCCTGGGACTATACCTTGGCGCGACGCTGCCCCTTGTGCATGGTGTGAATCTTCCCAATGGTTCAATTGGAGACTTCATCAACAATGGAGTTTTCCTGATCCTCAACAGCGTTGTCATCATCACGGGCAGCCTGGTGCATTATAAGATTCGAATTAACGAGATCATCTCCCGCTACAGCCTCGCGGACAATCGCAAGGAGCTGGAGCAAAAAAATCAGCAACTGGTCGAGATGGACCGCATGAAGACGGATTTCTTCTCGAACATCACGCATGAGCTGCGCACGCCCCTCACCCTGATGATCGCGCCTTTGCAGCG
>JAYVZW010000505.1:0-9131 GCA_043783015.1 Verrucomicrobiota bacterium | reverse complement strand
GCCTGCACTTTTTCCGCAGGCAACGCGATGATCTCCGGCACATCATAGGGATGCAGTTCCTTGAGCTTGGCTTCCAAGGCATCATAGCACGCGCGCGTCGTCTTGATGAAAGCGAGAACTTCCTCCTCTGACTCCACCTTGCCCTGCCAGCGATAGATGGAGCGAATGCCGGGACACAAATTCACACAGGCAGCAAGTTGCGCTTCCACCAGCACGGTGCCAATCTGACGAGCCATGTCGGGGTTCGGAAATGTGCAGAGAACGATGAGAATATCCATGTCAGCAGGAATATGAAATCTGGCTTCTTCGACAAGATCGTCAAGCGAATGGACCGTCTGGAGCCGGCGGATGTCCAGCGTTACCTGCTGCGGTTGGTGCAGGAAAAGGGATTCTTTGAAAAAGTCTTCGAGGCCCTTCAAGAGGGAGTGATCCTGCTCGATGACAAGGGCGTGGTGACTTATGTGAACCGCGCGGCGTGCGGGTTCTTTGGTTTCGAGAGCGATCTCATTGTGGGGCGGAAGCTCGCGGAAGGGCTGCGCGGCTTCGACTGGGAGAGTCTGGCGAAGACCGGCGGCGCGGTCAGCCGAGACCTCGAAGTTTTCTATCCGGAGAATCGCTATCTGAATTTCTATGTGACCGCGATTGATGAGCACGAGGAGATGGGTTTCGTCATGCTCATCCGCGACATCACCCAGACGCGGAGAATGACGGAAGAGAAGATCGAGAGCGACCGCATCAGTGCGCTCACGCTGCTCGCTGCAGGGGTGGCCCATGAACTCGGCAATCCGCTGAACTCGCTCACGATTCATCTTCAGCTCATTGAGCGCCGCTTAAAAAGACTCAGTTCCAGAGAAGCTCCCAAGCTTCAGGAAATGCTCGGCGTCGCGCAGGGCGAGATCAAGCGGCTGGACTTCATCATCGCGCAATTCCTCACCGCCGTCCGCCCCACACAGCCACAGCTTCAGCGGGTGCGTTTGAATGAACTGATCGAGGAGTCGGCGAAGTTTCTTGAGCCCGAATTGAAGCAAACCGGTGTGGCGGTGAAGCTCGATCTCAGCGCGTCACTTCCCACGATGCCGCTGGATGCGAGCCAGATGAAACAGGCATTCTACAATCTCATTCGCAATGCCTGCCATGCCATGTCCGAGGGCGGCTTGCTCACCATCGCCAGCGACTGCACCGATCACGAAGTGCGCCTCACATTCTCCGACACCGGTAAAGGCATCTCCACCGGACACATGAGCAATCTCTTCCAGCCCTTTTTCACCACCCGCAAAAGCGGCACCGGCCTCGGCCTGCTCATCGTCCGCCGCATCGTGCGCGAACATGGAGGCGAGATTGAACTCGAAAGCCGCGAGGGCGAAGGCACCAAGGTGACCATCTATCTCCCGCTGGTGGAAAAAAAGATGCGCTACCTTGCGGCACCGCCGATGGATGATCATCCGATAACATGACCGACTCCGCCACCATCCTCATCGTTGACGACGAGAAGCACACCCGCGACGGGCTGCGGCTCTCGCTGGAAGATGACTTTGATGTTTATGTCGCGGGCAACACAGCGGAGGCATTGGAATTTCTCCGTCACGATCAAGTGGACGTGATGCTGACCGACCTGCGCCTGTCTGGTGAGAACGGCATGGAATTGCTGGATCAAGCGCTCAAGCTGCAGCAGCCACCCATCTGCATCATGATGACCGCCTACGGTTCCGTGGACACGGCGGTGGAAGCGATGAAGCGTGGTGCCTTTGATTTTGTCACCAAGCCGCTCAATCTCGATGAAGTGGAAATCCTCATCAAACGCGCGCTCAAGAGTCGCTCGTTGGAGAACGAAAACGTCGAGTTGAAAAAACAAGTCGAGCGCAAGTATGCCATCGATGGCATTCTCGGACAAAGCGAGGCGATGAAGCCCGTGCTCGAGGTCATCGAACAAGTCGCGCCCACTCGCGCGACCGTGCTGATCGAGGGCGAAAGCGGCACCGGCAAGGAACTCGTGGCGCGCGCCATTCACAACCTGAGCGGACGACCCAAGGCAAAGCTCGTCACCGTGCATTGCGCTGCGCTCGCGCCGAACGTGCTGGAGAGCGAACTCTTCGGCCACGAGAAAGGCTCATTCACCGGAGCGATGGACAAGCGCATCGGACGCTTTGAACTCGCTGACGGCGGCACCTTGTTCCTTGATGAGATCGGCGAGATCGACGCCAATGTGCAGGTGAAACTTCTCCGCGCGCTGGGCGAGCAAACCATCGAACGTGTCGGCGGCAACAAGCCCGTAAAAGTGGATGTGCGAGTTGTAGCCGCCACGAATAAAGACCTCGCGAAACTGGTGCAGGAAGGAAAATTCCGCGAAGACCTTTTCTGGCGGCTGCGCGTGGTGCAAGTTCATCTCCCGCCGCTCCGTGATCGCAAAAGCGATATCCCGATCCTAGCCGAGTCGTTCTTGCGCGAGCTCGCGGAGCAGAACAACAAGCCCTTCAAGCCACTGGGCGACGAAGCCTTGCAAGCCATGCTGGCCTATGACTGGCCGGGCAATGTCCGTGAGCTGCGCACCGCGCTGGAGCACGGCGTGGTCATGTGCAATAGCGCGCGCGTCGGCTTGAAAAATCTGCCGCCCTATCTCGGCGGCGGCACTTCCATTTTGAACTTGATGAAGGCAGATGGGAAAAATTCCGCAGGCGCGTCCGCGGGTTTTGCGACCACAGGCACCGATTTGAACCTCGAAAAAATGGAGCGACTAATGATCGACTCCGCTTTGTTAAAGACCGGCGACAACCGCACCGAAGCCGCAGAAATGCTCGGCATAAGTCGTCGCACACTGCAACGGAAGCTCAGCGAGATGAATCGCGTGCGGCGAAGGGGAAAGACAGAAACTGAACCATAAATCGCGCTGGCATTCATCTGCGCATTCCTCTAGTCTGCGTTCATCAGCATGAGCGGACTATCAGACAGGTCAAATCAAACTAGGATTTCGGGGCTGACGCTTGCCTTTATGACGGTCGCCGTGGGCGTGCTGTTTTTCGTGCAATTGTTTGTCACCTTCCGTGGGCTCTCCTCAGCGGCCGGTATGGATCAGGCGCAGGTGGCGCGGGAGCTGGCGCGCGGTCATGGCTTGCATACGAAGGTTGTGCGTCCTTATGAATGGCGACAGCAAATTAATGCGGGTAAAGAGGCGCGACCAGGGGCTTTGAGTGACACCATGAATCCTCCGCTGCAACCGTTGATGCTGGCGCCGTTGTTCAAGATGTTTGAGTCATTCTGGAGCATGGACGCCAACTCCAGCATCTATTTTCTGGACCGGGTGGTGGCCGCTACAGGCATGTTATTTTTTCTGGGCTCAGTCGCGATGGGCTGGCTCATCGCACGGCGCCTGTTTGACGACACCATCGCGGGGTGGACGGTATTGACGGTGCTGGCCTGCCAGTTTTTATGGGATGTTGCGCGCAGTGGACTGCCGCAGATGATGCTGCTTTTCTTTTTCCTGATCGCCTTGCGATCGCTGCTCATCGGACTGGAACGGGTGACGCACAACGAGAGCGCGGTGAAGCAAGCGCTGGTCATCGGCTGCATGGGCGCGTTGATGGTGCTCTGTCATTGGATGGGCGTGTTTCTCGTAATCGGATTCACGCTTGTGACAGCATGGTTGCTGCGTCCGCGGGCCATGGCCGCAGCGTTGACGGGGGTCATCCCGCTGCTGGTATTAATCGCGTGGGGAGCGCGCAATCAAGTGGTCTGCGGTGATGTCTTCGGCGCGGTGAAAGCGACCATGCAGAGCGTGATCGCGCTGTCGTCGGACACATTGCTGCTGCGCGATTTCAGCGGAAAAAGCCCCATGGCCGCAGCGGATGTTCTCGCCAAGAAATTGGCATTCAATCTGGTGGCGCAGTTGCGTGATCTCTACACGCATCTGGGCGCAGTGCTTCCGGCAGTGCTTTTCTTTTTTGCCATCCTGCATCCCTTCAAGCGCCGGGTGGTGCGTTACTTCGGCTGGTGCGTGATGGGGCTGTGGCTCTTTTCGGTGCTGGGGATGGCCTTGCTGGGTCTGCCAGCCAAGGAGAATGATGCGAATCAAATTCACTCTCTATTCATTCCAGTGATGGTGCCTTATGGGTTCGCTTTCCTCGCTGTTTTGTGGGGGCGTCTCGGGTTGCAAGGTTTCCGCAGCGGCTGGTGGTCGCGACATGGGCTCGCGGCCGCAGCTTTTGCGATCACGGCCATGCCCATGTTGCTGTCGATGGCCACAGAGGTCACGCATGGGTTGAAGCACAAAGACCAGTTCGCCCAATGGCCTCCATACTTGCCCCGGCAGATCAACAAGATTGCCAGCTTCACCCAGGAAAATGAACTGGTGATGACCGACATGCCCTGGGCTGTGGCCTGGTATGCGGATCGTCCCGGCGCATGGCTGCCGGTGGAGAAAAAAGATTTTCCGGAAATGAAAAAAGCCTCTGAGGAACGCGGGAGCGGAATGGCGGGAATATTAATGTCGCCTCTGTCGCTGAATGCCGAGCATCTCGCGGATATTTTTACGGGTGAATACCACGACTGGGCCGCACCTGCGATGCGCGGCATCCTGCTGGGATTCGGCGTGGACATCATGGCGCAGACTGATCTGCCCTGCCGCTACTTCCTGCCGCTCGCAGGACAGTCTATCGAGAAAGGATTTGTGGCCGAGATGCTGTTCATGTCGGACCGCAAACGCTGGGAGCCGGGCGGCGGTCTGGAACCGGAACCGGGCAAACAAGCGGATGCCAGCGCTCCGAAGTAATTACGCCCGTATTCAGTCATGACCAGCCTGATTCCTACTTGCGGTGGGTTGGGGACACGCCATGATGAAGGGCTCCGCACATCATGCCCGACGACAAACGCAAACCGGAAGATCTCAGTTTTGAAGACGCGATGGACTCGCTGGAATCCATCGTGTCCTCCTTGGAAACGGAGAGGCTGCCACTGGCCGACATGGTGTCCGCCTATGAGCGCGGCGTGAAACTGCTGCGCACCTGCCGCGACCGCATCGCCACCGCGCGTCAGCGGGTGGAACTCATCACCGCCGATCTCGAAGGCAAAAATGCTGCATCTCTCAGTGATTTCCAGCCGATGGAAATTCCCGAAGGTGGCGGCGCGGCCGGAGATTCCCCGAAAAAAGCGAAACGCAAATCCGAACCTGACGCGCCGCATCAAGAAGGCGCAACCGATATCCGGCTGTTCTAAAATCAAGCGTCTGCGCCCTGCCCTTCCATTATGTCTGATCTTCCTGAAATAAAATCACCGGCCGATCTCAAAGCCCTGGCTCTGGAGGACTTGCCCGTGCTCGCTGAAAAAATCCGCCAAACCCTCATCTCCACCCTCAGCGAAACGGGCGGACATCTGGGACCGAACCTCGGCGTAGTCGAGCTGACCATCGCGCTACATCGCGTCTTCGACACTCCAAAGGACAAGTTCGTCTTCGACGTGGCGCATCAGGGTTACATCCACAAAATGCTTACGGGCCGCTGGGACAAGATTCATACCATCCGGCAGTATCAGGGCCTCAACGGCTTCCTCTTGCGCAGCGAAAGCGAGCACGACTGCTACGGCGCAGGTCACGCCGGAACCGCGCTCGGCGCGGCCTTGGGCATGGCAGTCGGACGCGATTTGCGCAACAATGACGACAACGTCGTCTGCGTCGCAGGCGATGCCGCATTCACGTGCGGGCCGGTCTTCGAGGCATTGAACAATGCCGCCGCGCAAACCAAACGACTCATCGTGGTGCTCAACGACAACGAATGGAGCATTGACCGGAATGTCGGTGCCATCGCCAAATACTTCAACCACATCGCCACCCATCCCGCCTACGCCACACTGCACCAGAAAGCGGCGTCCTTTGTAGAATGGCTCATGGGCAAAGGCATGCGCCGTTGGGCAGGGAAGGTTGAGGAAAGTGCCAAGGGCCTCTTCCTCACCTCCGCCGATCAACCGCAGGCCACCACCAGCGTGCTTTTCGAGGAATTCGGCTTCCGTTATTATGGGCCCATTGACGGCCATGACATTCCGCTGCTCATCAAGACCTTCGAGTTTCTCAAGAAACAAAACGAACCGGTGCTGTTGCACATCATCACGGAAAAAGGTCGCGGCTACAAACCCGCGCTCGACGATCCCGGTAAGTTCCACGGCCTCGGAAAATACAACATCGAAACCGGCGACACTGCGCCCACCTCCACGCCAACTTACTCCGCGATCTTCGCACGGAGCGTGACCGACTTCGCCAAGGAAGACAACATGATCGTGGCCATCACCGGCGCGATGCCCGGCGGCACGGGGTTGAGCGTCTTCAAAAAAGAAATCCCTGAGCGCTACTTCGATGTCGGCATCGCCGAGGAACACGCCGCGCTCTTCGCCTGCGGTCTCGCTGTGCAAGGGCTGAAACCGTTCCTCACGATTTATTCCACTTTCATGCAGCGCGCCTTCGACATGATCTTGCATGACATGGCCATCCAAAAGCTCCCCGTGCGTCTCTGCATGGATCGAGGCGGCTTGAGCGGCGACGACGGCCCCACGCATCACGGACTTTTTGACATCGGCTATCTGCGCCCCATCCCCAACCTCGTTCACATGCAGGCCAAGGATGAAGACGAATTTGTGGACATGCTCTGGACGATGGCGAATTACGAGAAAGGCCCCATCGCCATCCGTTATCCACGCGGTTCAGGTGTCGGCACCAAGCCCAAGGACAAGCCCGTGCTTTTGGAAATCGGGAAAGCCGAAGTCGTGCAGGAACAGGGCGAGGTCGCACTCATTGGACTCGGCTCCATGTTTGAGATGGCCGTGGAAACACAAAAACTTCTCGCGGAAAAAGGCATCACCGCCGCGCTCATCAACCCGCGTTGGATCAAGCCGCTCGACACCGCCGTGCTCGAACGCTTTGCGAAACAATGCAAAGTCATCTGCACCTTTGAAGATCACGTCCTGCACAACGGCTTCGGCTGCGCGGTCATCGAGCATCTCAATGACGCCGGCCTGCACACGCCCGTCGCGCGCATCGGATGGCCCGATGAATTCATCGAGCACGGCAACGTCCCCGTTTTGCGCGAGAAGCACGGACTCACGGCGAAAAACGCCGTGGATAAAATTTTGCAGGCACTCAAGTGACGGGCTGTCGGCAGCTCACTTGTCCTTCTTGAACCAGTTGAAGGGATTGAGCTTCGATCCCTTCTTATCTTTCTTATCATCAGCAGGAGCCTGGGCGGTTGTCAGTTCTTGGGCTGAACCCGGAACTGGCTGGGTCGGATCCGCGCTGACCACCGCGCCCGTGCGAGGAGAGACGGTTTCGATCTGCCCTCCCTGACCCGGCAGCACGGGAGCACCGGTGCGAGTCGCTGCCGGCGGCCTTTGCGGGGAATGAGTGAAATCAATGATGGCCGGCCGCATCTTGGGCGAGTTCACGGCGTAATCGTGCGCGTCTGGCGGCAACGGCTTGCCGCTGGCATCGTAACGATGAATAACACGCCGGAATATCTCGCCCTGCGTGTTCGTGCAGCGCTCCTCGAAAAGCCGCCCCAGGTCGTCGAAGAAAAACTGCACCCGCGCGATAAGATTGTCCGCGCCGTCATAGATCACGCCCTGCGTGGGATCACCATTGGCGTTGAGCAGGAATTTTTTCTTTGTGATGGCGACATTGTTGGCGCTGAACGTCGTTTCGGTCATCTCATGCTTGTTGATGTCCTTGATCGAGTCCGTGCGGGTTCCGTCTTGATGCAACAGGGCGCGCGCTTCTATTTTTGGAGCATTTGCCAGAGACTGGGCGCAAACAGGCATGAGTTCGCTGGCAAAAATCAGCAGCGAACCCGTCAGCCATGCGACAGAGCATTTCATAAAGCGCAGTGTAACAGCGCACGGCGCGACTGGCAAGACTGGCGAAAGTGGGAATGCGCCTTCTTGCTCCGGTGCAGAATCCAGCCATCTTCCGTGCAACTCTCATGCTTCAAGAATTACTCATCCACCTCCGCGAAGCCGCGCCCGCGATTTTGCTGCTCGTGGTCATGGAGGGCCTGCTTTCCGTGGACAACATTCTTGCCATTGCCTCGCTGGCCTCCGAGCTGCCGGAACGCGAGCGCAAGACCGCGCTCCGGCTCGGTATGGCAGGCGCTTATGTCTATCGCGCCCTCGCGCTGCTTTTTGCCACTTACATCGTTCAGAGCCACACGATGCTGATTCTCGGCGCGGCCTATCTCATACATCTGATGGCGGAACATTTCAGCGGGCTGAAAATGGAGGGCGACACGGAAACCAAACCCGCCACCCCGCGCACGTTCTGGGGCGCGGTCATCGCCATCCAGTTTCTCGATCTCAGCCTCAGTCTCGACAACGTCATTGTCGCGGTAGGTGTTGCGCCGGGCCAGTTGTGGATCGTTTACACGGGCGTGTTTCTCGGACTGCTGACACTCTGGCTTGTCGCCACTGTGAGTTTGCGTCTGGTGCAGAAATATCCGGTTCTCCAGCACGCTGCCTTTCTGCTGATCGGCTTCGTAGGCATGGCCCTGCTGGTCGAGTCCATCACCCATGTGCACCTGGAAAAATTGCACAAGTTTCTTGGCAGCGTCATCATCATCGCACTTTGCCTGTGGTATGAACGGAGCGAGGCGTTGCAAAAAAGGTGCCGCCCGGTGTTTCATATCCTGCGGATGCCGATGAAATTTTATGCCAGAATCATCAGCAGCATACTTCTGATCGTGGGCTGGCCGTTCAAACGCCTGGCTTCACTTTTCCGGAAGTGATGGTCGCTGTTGAGTGCATCACAACAACACCATGCCCGGCTCCAGCGGATGACCGCGAAGAAATTCTTCCGCGCCCATTCGCTTTCTTCCTTCCAGCTGAACTTCGAAAAGCTCCAGCACCCCGCTGCCACAGGACACACGCAAATGCCCCTCTGTGGCGATGACCGTGCCACCAATCGGACAAGTCTCAGCGCCATCGACAACATTCGCCTCGTGCACCTTGAGTTGCATCGTCTTTCCATCTGATGATGGCATCAGGCAGAAAGTTCCCGGCCAGGGATGATACGCCCGCACGATCCGCTCCAGTTCCGTAGCACTTTGTTTCCAGTCCAGAAGCCCATGCTCGCGCAGCAGCTTGCGCGTCAGCGTGGCTCGCGCGTTGTC
>JAYVZW010000504.1:0-9149 GCA_043783015.1 Verrucomicrobiota bacterium | reverse complement strand
GCGCGCACCCTCAAGAATCATTGGGATGGCATCCTGGCTTACTACCCTCATCGCATCACCTCGGCAGCCATAGAGTCCATCAACGGCATCATCCAAACCGCTCGGCGTCGGGCCAGGGGCTTCCACAACTTCGATAACCTTAGAGCCGTCTGCTATTGGATGGCGGGTGGTCTCAACCTCCAAATCCCATCAGCTTTTACCCATCCAATCTAGCGAAGCGCCCATATTAAGCGGTTGCGCATTGAGATTGCGATGGGGTGTATCCCGACTCCCGCGTGGGTGCAGCGCATATAGCTAAGCGACTTCTTGTCCTCAGCGTTCACCGTAGATTTGGCAAACTCGATGTGCAATACGTGAGATTCCTTCTACGCGCATAGCATTTGTCCGAGGAGTTCGGCCGGATCGTCGTGGCCTAGGCGCTTTGCGAGAACGCGAGCGGTTCCTTAGCCGGCGCATTTTTTGTGGTTTCATATTTGTGGATGGTTTTTGATCGAGAAATTTGAAGGTGCCGCGCGTTCAGATGGTCACCGATTGCATTTTCGACATAGCACTTCCTGCTGTCGATGGGGTGAAGCCCCACTGCGAACACATCAACCTCGATGCGGGACTCAGGGCTATCATTGCAAGCGGCGCTAGCTCATGGTCACACCCAACCCGCCAAATCAGGCTACATTTCCAGTTCCATGCCCTCTTTAGCAACCACACATTCCTTAAAGCGTTCCTGGCACAGCTTTTCCATGCGGGTTAGAAATTCGTCATCATGATCAGGATCGTGATGGGTCATGGCCAGTCGCTTTACACCCGCCATCTCGGCAACCTGCAATGCTTGATCGTAGCTGCTGTGCCCCCACCCTCGGCGCTTCTCCAACTCTTCCGCCGTGTATTGGCTGTCATGCACCAGCAAGTCGGCGCCCTTCGCAAGCGCGACTACATTCGGATCAATGGTGTCGCCATGTTCGACATCAGTGCAGATCACCAGCACTCTCCCCTGTCGTTCAATTCGGAAGCCGTAAGCACCCCCCGGATGATTTAGCTTCAGAGCGGTGATTGACGTCGCAGCATTGTTCATTTCCCGGAAATGCTCCGTGGCCTTCCCGATCTGCACAAAACGAAACTCTGCCCCCATGTGTTTTAGTTGCACCGGGAAATAGAGCGATTGCATTTGCGCCTCAAACACCTCCCGCAGGTCACTGACCCCTTGCCCTTCGCCCAAGGTTAGAATGGTCAGCTTTTGTTTGGGATCATACGCGGGGGCAAAAAATGGAAACCCCTGGATATGGTCCCAATGAAAGTGGGTGAAGGCGAGGACGATCTGCTCTTGTGTGTGACCCATCGCGCGCAGATCACGACCCAAATTCCGGATGCCTGTCCCCGCATCAATGATGGCAATCTGGTTGATGTCGGGAAAGGTGATTTGAAAGCATGTGGTGTTGCCACCAAACTGTTGAAACCCGGCGTCACAAATTGGAATGGATCCACGCGTTCCGTAAAATTTCAATTTCATAGACTTTTGCAAACAAGGAAGGAAATTCCCACTCTCCTCCTCTTTCGCCATGGGGTGAAGTCCTACTCAGGATCCATAAAAAATCAGTGAGGATTTAGTTGCATGACGTTGTGACGGCTTTGAACCAGAGTCCGGTCGTGCGCTTTTCCGCAGTGCGCTTCTCGTCGTTGGACGGCGTCTTCTTTTCTACAGAAGGTTCTCCCGAATGGTGTTTGGCCTTGGTTGCCTGTGTCATCCTTTATGAGGCAACAGGGGTAGTGTGGGATTAGCTGCTTTCAGATTGCGTAAAAAAGCCGGAACCATTATCATTCAGGCCCGCACGATTTTAAATCATGCCCTATCTGGCCTTCAATCTCAACGATGGCAATGAATTCATCTTCGATCTTGTCGAAGATCGTCTGTCGTTGGGCAGAAACGAGCGCAATGAGATTGTCATCGATAACGGCTATATCTCCAGCTTTCATGCGGAACTGGTGAGGCAGGACGACGGTTCCTATGAAGTTAGTGATCTGAAGTCCGCCAATGGAACTTTCATCAACGGCGAGCGCATCGACCGCAGCATCCTCAAGATGGGCGACGGCATCCGCTTTGGCCAGCTTGATGCGCGGCTGCGGGATGCAAAAATGCCCGGACCCGAGAGTGAAAGCATTGTCCGGACGACCCGCGATAATCATAGCGAAGCTGAATCTGCGGGGCAAGTGACCTCGAAGTTGAAAACAACAGACCGGGTGGTGCAGTCAGCAATTCCCGCGCCCAGTGGCAACCATCTAGAACAGGCGATCGCCGCAGACCTGGCAAAGCTGCAAGCAGAAATCGAACGCAAGCAACAGGCGTTCAAAGTTCTTGAGGCGCTTCATACGGCAAAGGAGCAAGACATTGCCGACCTGATGGAGACTATTTCGAGCCAACGCAAGGAGCTGGAGGATAGCATCAAGAAACTTCAAGGTGGCGAGCAAGACGCAAAACAAAGGCTCGGCGATCTGGAGCTTCGTCAATCGGAGCATCAGGCCACCCTTGATTCAAAGAGCACTCTGCTGGAAAGTCTGAGCGCCAGGCATGACTCCCTGCAAGATTCCGTCACGCAACTGACGCGTGAAGAAGCTTCTCTCAAGGAGAGCATCGCCGAGCAGACTGAACTCGCAAAAAGTTTGGAACAAACTCTCGCACCATCCCGGGAGGAGTTGCAGCAAACTAATTTGGCACTG
Organism: Verrucomicrobiota bacterium; assembly: GCA_043783015.1. GTDB lineage: Bacteria > Verrucomicrobiota > Verrucomicrobiia > Verrucomicrobiales > Verrucomicrobiaceae > VFKE01. Next base: position 6,440 of record JAYVZW010000504.1, on the reverse strand, counting down.
GCAGAAGCCCGTGCATCCCTTGAAACACTCTCGCAAATCCACGCCGACGACGCCGCAGCCAGATCATCGTTGCAAGAAGAGCAGGCGCACCAAGAGTCGTTGCGACAAAGTCTGGCCGAACAGATTATCAATCATCAGTCTCGGTATGAAACTGCTATAGCAGCAGCAGAGGCAGCAGGTCTGAAGCTCGCCGAACGTCAATCCGACCTCCAGACGCGTGAAGGCGCGATGAGCACCCAGCTTGAGGAACTGACCCAACGGGTCAATCATCTGCGACTTGAAGAAGACGGTCTGTCCTCCAGCCTGCAAGTCGGCCGCGAGCGATTGCAAAAAATCGAGGCCGCACATGCAGAACTGGAAAAGAAACTCGCCGAGAATGAACTGGCCTATTCGCAATTCACTCACAGCGGCGGCAAGCTTGTCTCCCTGAGCGAGGCGCTCTCGCACATGGAAACTCGCGAACAGGAGGTCAGTCGCCATCTTCAGGAAGTGGCGGAACAGGAGCTATCGACCCAAGTGAAGATAAACAGCCTCGACGAGGAAATCGCGCGCGAGCAGCAGCGACTGGATGTGGTTCGTCGTGAGCGCGAGCACGAAGAGCAGGCGCGCAGCAAAGTGATGGAAAGCAGCGCAAAGGAGCTGGAGGAGGCGCGGCAGCAATTGACGGAGAAAATGAAGCGGGAAGAATCGACGCTGGCGCGGCGATTGAAGGAGCGCATCCAAGAGCTTGAGGAGAAGCACGAGACTTTGCGAACCAGCCTTTCCGCGAGCATTGATGAAAAGACCGTTATCATTTTCGCGGGCGATCTCATCAAGCGCATCGATCTCGTGGACATTCTCATCCAGCGTTTCTCGGGTTCGAGCACGAACACCGCACTGGAACAGCAGCTCTGCACGCTGCGCGCTTCACTGGAGGATATCCTTGCGCAGCACGGCATCAGCGAATTCACCGTAGCACCCGGTGCGGAAGTGGATGTGGATTTGCGACTGCGAATCACCATCGTCGAAAGCATCCCCGGACCGGGGCGTCCAAAAATCATTGAAAGCTATCGCCCCGGATTTATTTATGGCGCTGAAGACGGCCGCGAGATAATCTTGCGGAAGGTTGAAGTCAAAACCTCCAGCGTATAAGCACATCCGCCACCACCTCAACATTAAACAAACTTATCATGGCTGAATATGTAGGAATAGACCTCGGCACCACCCTGACCGGGCTGGCCTGGCTGAAGTCCGATGGCAATCCGGAGATCGTCCCTAATGGCGATGGCGAGAGGCTTACGCCGTCCGTCGTCTATTTTGATTCCCATGAAGACGTCAAGCTCGTGGGCAGTGCCGCGCGGGACGGCGGCGACCCCGAGCGCACGGTTTATCAAATCAAACGTCACATGGATGACCCGGAGCACTTTGTCGAGATCGACGGCAGAAAATGGACGCCATCGGAAATCTCCGCGCTCATCCTCAGCAAGCTCAAACGCGAATGCTCGCGCATCATCGGCGACATTGACGATGTGGTCATCACCGTGCCCGCCAATTTCAATGAACTGGCGCGCAAAAGCACCATCGCCGCCGCAGAACTCGCGGGAATGAAAGTGCGGCGCCTGGTCAACGAACCCACCGCAGCCGCCATCTACTACGCACACTCGCATGGCGTGACCGGGCGTGTGCTCGTCTTCGACATGGGCGGCGGCACACTGGATGTCACCATCTTGGAAGTGGAGGGCGACAACATCCGCATCCTCACCAGCGAGGGCGCGCGACATCTCGGCGGTGGAAACATTGACGACATGCTGGTCGAAATTTACGCGGATCAATATCGCCAGCAGGTCAAGGCCGGGCTCTTCAACGATGAACGGCAGCGCCGCCGTGTGCTCCAGGCCGCCGAGGACGCGAAAAAAATGCTCTCCAAGCTCCAGCGCGTCAACGACACCATCGGGAACGACACCGACGGCATCGCCCGCATTGATCTCTCGCGCGAGCAATTTGAAAAAACCATCTCCCGACTTCTCACTCGCGCCATCATGCTCGTGGAACAGGCTTTGGATGGGGTCAATCTCCAGCCCAAGGACATCGAACACGTGGTCTTGGTTGGCGGCAGCACACGCATTCCGAAAGTGAAATCAGCGTTGGAAAAATTCTTCGGCAAGCCGCCCAAATCTTGCGGCAACGTGGACGAAGCCGTCGCATTAGGTGCCGCGTTGTTCGCCAAAAAATCTGCCCGCGTCCAGGAAGTCTGCAACCAAAGTTATGGCACGCTGGCTTACATAGTGAACGCCAGAACCGGCGAGGAAGGCGTGCAAAACTCCATCGTAATCGCCAAGAACACTCCCATCCCCTGCTCCATGACGCAGGTCTATACGACCTCCGAACCCAACGAGCGCCGCATCGAGGTGGACATTACCCAGGGTGAGGACAGCGACCCGCGCTACGTGGATTTGATAGGCCGCATCACGCTGGAGGTTCCGCCCAACCGCCCCGCCGGATGCGAGGTCGCCGTTACTTACAGCTATGACGAGAACCAACGGGTGAGTGCCCGGGTTCACGACAAATCAAGCGGACGCTCCGAGGAGATCGCCGTCACCTACAAAGGCGCAGGGATCCTCAGTGACGAAGAACTGCTCAAACGGGGCTCCGCGCTCCGCCAGTTGCGCATCGAATAGCGGTCGCCCATCATACACATCCACCTCCAGCCATGTTTAAAAAAGTCTTTCAATCATTCAGCAGAGCCTTTGGTTCAAAGGACACCAAACCATCGGTGCCTCAAACCATCCGCAATGCGCCCGCGCTCACGGAAGAAAGCATCTCCGGAAAAACAGGCCTCCCGGAAAAGGATGTCGTGAAGCGTGATTTGCCCGGGAGGTCACCAAGTCCCGAGTCAATCTGCGGCATCAATCTGAAAATGCCAAAATACGAGATCAGGAAGCGACTGGCCGTGCTCTACCGTCGTTACAACAGAGCCGCATCCAGCTTGGATGCCAAGATGCGCGCCGAATCAGAGATGATGCTCGATGCCATCGTAAAGGTTCGTGAAAAATACTTCGACCCGATTTGAGGTCGCTTGATCCTTCCCTCGGTCTGGAAGGAAGATGCGCTACGGATTGCGCACGCGAATTTTGCCCTAATATCTGATGACATTCTTATATCTGATAAATGTTTGTGCAAAAAATATCTTTCATTCTGACTGTAAGCAGTATAATATTCGCCCATGGGCCGTCAATTATTGCTTCTGCTACTCATCGCTGCGATTATTCTCTTCGGTGCATATTCTTTTTGCGGGAGTGCCACTTCGTCATCAAGGGATTCAGCGATCATCAGACCGCACATACACCAGAAATCTGTTCGCAGTATGCTGGCGGTCGGACTGCGCAATCCTTGGCGCTCCAGCTTCGACCAACAATCCGGCAATTTCTGGAGTGGCGGCACCGAGTTGTATTTTTGGAAAAAGACCGTCTATGTGAGATCGTCGAATCTCGCATAAGAGGAAGCACTTGGATTTTAACAGGACAGGAACCACGCTCCCTGCCAGGCAATCCACACAGGCATCGCCCAGTGCGATGAATTCTTCTCTTGTAAGAATAGCGCCGGAGGCTACGCATTCTCCTCATGAAACGCCGTTCCCTTATTCTCGCCTTCCTCGCCGCATCGCTCTCTTGCGGTTTATCCGCTGCGGATAAAATCAAAGTTCTTATTGTGGACGGTCAAAATAATCACAACTGGAAACAGACCACACCCGTTCTCGTCAATGCGCTGGAAACCGCCGGCTGTTTCGCCGTGACCGTCAGCACCACGCCCGATAACAAAGCGCCGAAAGAAGCGTGGAGCACTTGGCAACCCAAGTTCAGCGACTACGCCGTCGTGGTAAGCAACTACAACGGTCAAGACTGGCCTGAAACCGTGCAAAAGGATTTCGAAGCCTTCGTAAAAACCGGCGGGGGCTTCGTCAGCGTCCACGCGGCGGACAACTCCTTCCCGAAATGGCAGGCTTACAATGACATGATCGGCGTCGGCGGCTGGGGTGGTCGCAATGAAAAATCCGGCCCATGGCTCTACGTGAGAGATGGCAAACCATTCAAAGATGAGTCACCCGGAGCAGGCGGCGGACACGGCAAGCAACACGAGTTCCTGATCGAAATTCACAATACCCAACACCCCATCACCAAGGACTTGCCCACGAAATGGATGCACGCCCAAGACGAACTCTACAGCAGACTGCGCGGTCCCGCTGATGTCGAAATCCTCTCGACCTCGCACTCCGACACGACCGACAAGGACGAACCAAACCTCATGGTTCGCAACTACGGCAAAGGTCGCGTCGTCCACACCACCCTCGGCCACGCCGACTACTCCATGCTGGAACGCGGCTTCTATTTCATCCTCCAGCGCAGCACCGAATGGGCCGCGACAGGCGCAGTGAAAACGACCGCAGAAGTGCCGAAGGATTTTCCGACGGACAAAGTGGTGCCCATCGTATTGGAAGGACATGCGCTGATGAAGAAGCAGTGAATCGCGATCTAGCGTTCCAAATTTTGAGGCTTTGGATTTATCGGTCAAATAAGTTTCCCAACTACAAAACAAGAGTAACTCTCCCCACAGTATGGATCACAATGAAAAACCGATTGCGGTCTGGTGGATTGTTGTTCTTGGGTTGGTCATATGTGTCATTGTCGAAGCCAACAATCGCGCAGCGAACTTCAATGCTATATTTTATCTATCAATCGTCGTGGCTGTCGTCGTCAAACTGGCAAACAAGGCTGCAATTGCAACACGCGCGGAAGAACGCAGACAAGAAGCGATTGAAGCCGAACGGCGCAGAGCATACGAGGCCGAGCAAAAGAGAAGCGCTGAAGAAAACGCAGCAGAGCAAAGGCGCATTCGTGAGGCTGAAGCTCGGCAACAGCAGCTTCGCAACGACTTTCTTATACACTAAGAGCTTCGCGCAGAAACTTGCAGAATTTACCGCCATTTGTGACGGACGCTGAAGCCGATCTGAATTTAGCTGATCAAGAGTTTACAGAAAAAGCAGCCATTTCTTTCTGGGATGCAATTGAACGCGCCGCCAACTGCCTCGCGATATATCAAGCTAGATTGCAAAATCTCACAGCGAACGGTGCTTCCTACGAGAAGATGCGAAACGAACTTGGCGAGCTAGTCCCTCCCTTCGATTTGGACCTGTCTGTTTTGCCTGATGCGTCACATATAGCCCAAGGGCTTCGTGTGATCTCACGCAAGGGAGAAACTGATCTAGCCTTTGCTCAAATCTATCTTCAAATGCGAACCAACAAGATTCTAGTCGCTGGTTTTTCCACTCTAGGAGAGGCAATTTCGATACTTTGCAGCCGGATTGAGAATTCATTCGCAAACCTTTGTAATGTCGTCGAATTCTCGACAGCCAGCCAGACTGAAGCGATCAATGCACGTCAGACTGAAATCGCCGAAGCAGATAGACAGCACCAGAGTCAGATCGCAGCAGCACAAAGCAAAGAACTTCAAGACCTCAACAAAAACGTCAAAGAAGCGGATGACGCCGCCCGGCAAGCTGCTCAGGAACAGGTAAAACGCGACAAGGAAGACAGTAAAAAGCTGGGTGACATCCAGAGAGGCCGCAAGCCGTTGGGATGGGGACCAGATGATGGTGATGAGCGCTGGCGGCGTCCGCGTTCTTGATGAAGGCACGGCATTTCACATTTCACCTTTTAACTGGGAAGTTTCATGCGCTCCCTCGATCACAACGGCAACCGCAGACACTCCGCGATCTTCCGCGCCACGGCCCGTCTTCTGCCGGGCGAGACTTCACCGCGCTGCCCGGTGAATCCAGCTTTTGGCAACAGGTGGATCACATCGCAGCGCACAGCAGTTTTCCAGTCGAGACCGTCCATTTCATCGAGGATTTCTTCGACCTTCTTTGGCCCGCGATTGAGCCTGACAGAGGTGCAGATGAGCGCGTTCACATATTCAAGATCGGTATTGGCGCAGCGCTCGTCATTCGACAAAATCACTGCCGGGTGCGGCCCAGCATCGTCAAATGGGAACTGATGAATTTCCCACTGCTTCACACCGCAAACTTTTGTGGACTCCGCGCTGCAAAACGATTGGACTCAGACACATCTTCCGAGTCGTAAGCATCGTTGAACCAACCTGGCGTCCGGATTGGAATCGAGTTTTCAATTTTCGAGACCGGCTTGAGTTCAAGTCGCCCTTCGCCACTGACCAGCACCACGGTCTCGCCACCAAACGCAATGTGAGCCACAACTCCCAATTTTCCTGCGGCTTCTTCAATCGTGAAAGTCTGCATGGCGGTATCATAATCTGTTATCAGGTGCTTTTGCAAGAAGACTTCGAGAACTTGTCGTGTAGCTTTCAAAGAGGGACGGTTTTGTAGCACTCAAAGAGGGACATTTTTTTAATCGAGCTTTTTGCCGATGTGAAGAAGCAATTTTGGGCGC
>JAYVZW010000503.1:0-9176 GCA_043783015.1 Verrucomicrobiota bacterium | reverse complement strand
GCATCCGGCTGGCGCGTAATTTACGTGGGTGGCCCTTTCCCGGTTGGGCTTCAGAGCGCAAACGCATGGAACTGCTGGCCAACGTGCGCCCGGTGGTGGCCGGTCTGGCCTTGATGAAGGACAGCTTCGACGAGGAGTATTCCAATCTGAATAAAACGCGCAAACAGGTGCTGGTGGAGCGCCATCTGGTGAGCCGGGAACACGCCGCGCGCTCGAACGGATGCGCGGTAGTCATTGACCGTCGGCAGAGCGTGGCCATCATGCTCAACGAAGAAGATCATCTGCGGATGCAGGGAATTCGCGCGGGTCTGGATTTGCGAACGGCCTACGAGATGATCAATGCGGTGGATTCGGAGCTAGAGCGGGAATTGACTTATGCTTATGACCCGCGTCTCGGTTATTTAACTGCCTGCCCCACCAATCTGGGCACCGGCATGAGGGCTTCCGTCATGTTGCATCTGCCCGCACTCGCCCTGACCGACCAGATCAAGCAGGTGATGAATGCGGTTCACAAGATAGGTCTCGCCGTGCGCGGACTTTATGGCGAGGGCACCGAGGCGCTGGGCAATCTGTTCCAGGTTTCCAACCAGCACACCCTCGGCGAGACGGAAGCAGAACTTATCAGCCGCATCGAAGGCGTGGCCGAACATATCGTGCAAGCGGAGAACAACGCCCGGGAAAAACTGCGCATGGAAAGTCCGGTGATGTTGCACGACCAGGTTGGACGCGCTTACGCGACCCTCCGTTTCGCCCATATCTTGAACTCGAAAGAGGCGCTCAATTATTTATCTTTGCTGCGACTCGGCGCGGATCTTGATTTGATTTCCGGTTGCGACCGCAGCCTCATTGACATGCTCTTGCTGGAAATCCAGCCTGCCCATTTGCAACTCGCCGCGCGGAAAGATTTGTCGCCTGAAGAACGCGACAGCCGTCGCGCCGAAATAACCCGTGAAAGGTTGAAATCCGTTCCGGGGCCTCTTAACGTATCCAATAATGATGCGGATGGTTCCGCGCAACCCCCTGACTCCGATGATGAATAACTTTACCCCACGCGCGCAGCAGGTCCTGGCGCTCGCCCGCAAGGAGGCTGATCGCTTCAATCACAATTATGTCGGAACCGAGCACTTGCTCCTCGGACTCATCAAACTCGGCCAGGGTGTGGCCGTAAATGTTCTCACGAAGCTCGGTGTGGATCTCGACACCGTGCGGACGCAAGTCGAGCAGCACGTCGGCTCCGGACCGGACACGAAAATGGCCGGCAACATTCCTTACACACCGCGCGTGAAAAAAGTTCTCGCTCTGGCATCCAAAGAGGCCAAGGCGCTGAATCACTCCTATGTCGGCACGGAGCACCTGCTTCTCGGCTTGCTGCGCGAAGGCGAAGGTGTGGCTGCGCAGGTGTTGCGCAATCTCGATGTGAATTTGGAAAAGGCCCGCAACGAAATTTTAAAAGAGCTGGATCCCAACTTCGGCGGCGAAGAAGAGGAAGGGGAGGAAAGCGAAAACACCCCGCAAGGTGCCGGTCAGAAGAAAGAATCAAAGACACCGGCGTTGCGCGCCTTTGGCCGCGACCTCACTGAGTTGGCCATAAAAAACGAACTCGATCCCGTGATCGGCCGTGCTAGCGAGATCGAGCGCGTTATCCAGATTCTCTGCCGTCGCACGAAGAACAATCCCGTTCTCATCGGCGAAGCTGGCGTGGGCAAGACCGCGATCGTCGAAGGCCTCGCGCAAGAAATCGCGCAAGGCAATGTGCCAGAGCTTCTTCGCGACAAGAAAGTTATCGTTCTCGATCTGGCCCTGATGGTCGCCGGCACCAAGTATCGCGGCCAGTTTGAAGAACGCATCAAGGCGGTGATGGATGAAATCCGCCGCACCAAGAACGTCATTATTTTTCTCGACGAGCTTCACACCATCGTCGGTGCAGGCAGCGCGGAAGGCGCGATGGATGCCAGCAATATTCTCAAGCCTGCGCTCTCTCGCGGCGAACTGCAATGCGTCGGTGCCACAACGCTCAATGAATATCGCAAATACATCGAGAAGGACGCTGCGCTGGAGCGCCGATTTCAAATTGTGAAAGTGGAAGAGCCGAGCGTTGAGGACGCCATCCGCATCTTGCAAGGTCTCAAAGGGAAATACGAGGCGCACCACAAAGCCCGTTTTGATGCGAAAGCGCTGGAACAGGCCGTGCATCTCAGCAGCCGCTATCTCCCTTCGCGTTATCTGCCCGACAAGGCCATCGACATCATGGATGAAGCGGGCGCCAAAGCCCGCATCTCAGCCATGACGCGCCCGCCGGAGATGAAAGTCATCGAAGCCGAAATGGAACAAATCCGCGCCGAGAAAGAGGTCGCCATCAAGGATCAGGATTTTGAAAAGGCCGCGAGCCTGCGCGACCGCGAGAAGGACGCGAAAAAGCGTCATGATGACGTCTTGGAAAACTGGCGCGCTCATAATAACGAGCGCATTGTGGATGTTACTGAAGAGGACATCATGTCCGTGGTCAGCAAATGGACCGGCGTGCCGCTGCAACGCATGGAGCAGGCCGAAGCCGACAAACTACTCAAGATGGAAGATGAGCTGAAGAAGCGCATCATCGGGCAGGATGAAGCGGTGATCGCGATCAGCAAGGCTCTGCGCCGCAGTCGTGCCGACCTCAAGGATCCGAAGCGCCCCATTGGCTCTTTCATTTTCCTCGGCCCAACCGGCGTTGGCAAAACATATCTCGCGAAGAATCTCGCCGAGTTCATGTTCGGCAGTGCCGAGGCGCTCATCCAGCTCGACATGTCCGAATACATGGAGAAGCACACCGCGAGCCGTCTCATCGGCGCGCCTCCCGGATATGTCGGTTATGAAGAGGGTGGCCAGCTTTCCGAGGCCGTGCGCCGTCGTCCGTATTCGGTCGTGCTATTCGACGAGGTGGAGAAGGCGCATCCTGATGTGATGCATCTGCTTTTGCAGATTCTCGAAGAAGGCAAGATCACGGACAACTTTGGTCGCAAGATTGATTTCAGAAACACCATCGTCATTCTCACCTCCAACGTCGGTGCCGACAGCATCAAGCGCCAGACTTCGCTTGGCTTCGGTGCCATGTCACAGGACAACGGTGATTATGAGGGCATGAAGGGCAAGGTCCTTGAGGCTGCGAAGAAGAACTTCAAACCTGAGTTCATCAACCGCCTCGACGATCTTATTGTGTTCCGTATGTTGGACAAGCCCGAGCTCAGCCGCATCGTGGATCTCGAAATCTCCAAAGTGCTCGCCCGACTGCTGAAGAAGCGCATCACGCTAACGCTGGACGAAACCGCCCGCAATTTCCTAATCAAAGAGGGTTACGATCCGCAATATGGTGCCCGACCCATGCGTCGCGCCGTCGAGAAAAACATCGAAGACCCGCTCGCCGAGCATCTTCTGCGCGGTGATGTTAAGGAGGGTGACACCGTGAAAGTTCTCTGCGAGCCGAATGCAAAGATGCTGAAGTTCATCAGCCTCGGCGAAGTCACGCCTGAAGCTGCCGGAACTGCTGCAAGCTGAAGTGTCGAGGGCAGTCTGCCCTCACTCATGGGGGCTGGCAGCCCCCAACACTCATGCCACGTTTCCGTTTTTCCACAGGGTCAATAATTCGCTTGCCACAAGTCCTGCGCAGGATGCACATTACCAAACTATGAACCGTCGTCATTTACTCACTGTCAGTGGAGCCGCGATCGCCGGTTCCGTGTTCACCTCCCGCAGCGCGTTTGCCGAGGAGGGTGTGCTTGGTTTGGAACTGCCGAAGCTGCCCTATGCGCCGGAAGCACTGGAGCCGCACATTGATGCGCTCACGATGACGATTCACCATGACAAGCATCATCAGGCTTACATTACCAAGCTGGGGGAGGCGCTCAACGCCGCGAACATCAGGAGCATTGACACGGTAGCCCTGGTCAAAGGCGTGAAAGGTTTGCCAGCAGACGTGCAGACAGCAGTGCGCAATCACGGTGGTGGTCATTTGAATCACACTTGGTTTTGGAAATGGATGGCACCGGCAGGAAGCGGCCCGGCACCGCATGGAAAACTAGCCGAGGCGATTCAGGCCAGCTTTGGCGGGCTCGATAATTTGAAAAAAGCTTTCACCGATGCGGCAACGAAGCGTTTCGGTTCCGGCTGGGCCTGGCTCGTGAAGCAAGAGGATGACAAGCTGGTGGTGACATCCACGGCGAATCAGGACAACCCGTTGATGAAAGGCATCGTGCCTGATAGCGATCTCGGCACGCCAATCCTCGGGTTGGACGTATGGGAGCACGCCTACTATTTAAAGTATCAAAACAAGCGCGCCGATTACATTTCCGCCTGGTGGAATGTGGTGAACTGGGCGGAGGTCGCGAACTCCTTCTAGGATTAACCCTTCCATGCTTAAAGTTTATCTCGTCGTCATGCTCGGAGGAGCCGCAGGCACCGGGCTGCGCATGTGGCTGTCGGGAATTTTCGATGCGAAGTATGGCGATGCGTTTCCTGTTGGCACACTGGTCGTGAACGTTCTGGGTTGCTTTGTCATCGGCACCTTCGCCGCGCTTACCGGGCCGGAGGGAATGTTGACGACGGCTCCGCTCACACGCCAGATGGTGACCATTGGCGTGCTCGGCGGGTTCACTACATTTTCATCTTTTGGTTTGCAGACCTTCAATCTCATGGCCGGCGGAGATTGGTTGCGCGCCGGTCTGAATGCGGTGCTATCGGTCGTGCTCTGCCTGCTGGCCGTGTGGACCGGGCACATGGCTGCTGCCGTTGTTAGCCAACGATAATCCACCCAGACCTACAAGAAGGAGGTGGATCCGGCATTTCGGGCCAGAAAGTCTTCCGGTGTGCAGGCGGGGATGGGACTGCCAGTGAAGTCAGTCACATTGCGCGTGATGATGACATCGGCGCGGCATGCTTCTGCGGCGGCGACCTGCATGGCGTCCTTACGGTCTTGCATAGGAAGATCACGCGCCCGGCAAGCGTTCTCCTGGTTCACGGCAGCGACCTGGACCCAGACGAGCAGTTCGTTCACAAACTGGCGAGATCGCGTGGCCGACTTCAGATGACGCTGCAGGATGTGAAAGATGTTCGAAACGTGTGCCAGGCAATCCAGCCTTCATGAGGCTCGCTGCCGCACAATGAAACAACGGCAGAACTTCCTTCGACAAGTCCGGCCCGCTTCATTGTTACGTCCAGCAGCACGTTGGTGTCCAGAAAGAGACGCACGGATTTATTTCAGATGCTTTTCTTTTAGGTGCACAGAACGCAAGTCGTCAAGTTCGCTGTCTGTCATGTTGGGGGCCGCGCCCGTCCAATTATGCAGGAATTGTTCGACCGCATTTTTCCTGTCCGTTTCCGGCAACACCCGATGCGACATGTGTTTTACCACTGGCTGGCCGTTCTGCCACACTCCGTCAATCACCAAGGAGAAGGCTTCGCCGTCGTGCATGTCCAACGTTTCCGGGAGAGTAAGAACGGCGGTGCTCATGGCTTTAGGTTGGTGGATCAAAAGATACGTCAATTCAAACCAGCCGTAAGGGCCGCGTCATTTCTGGCACGCCAAAGAATGGGCCTTGTTACGCGGCTTCCAGTTCGCCTTCGAGACGCTTCTTCTCGCGCTGGCGCATGCTGGAATCCAGCGTGCGTTTGCGCAGTCGGATGCTCTTGGGCGTGCACTCGACGAGTTCATCGGGGGCGATGTATTCGATGGCGCGCTCTAGGGAGAAGCGGACGGGCGGGGTGAGTTGGATGCCTTTGTCGGCACCGGCGCTGCGGAAGTTAGTGAGCTGTTTGGCACGGCAGGGGTTCACCGGAAGATCGTCGGTGCGCGGGTTTTCGCCAATGATCATGCCGTCATAAACCTGTTCGCCGGGGCCGACGAAAAGCTTGCCGCGCACCTGGATGGTGTCGAGTGCGTAAGAGGTGGCTTCACCGCCTTCGGTGCTGACCAGGGTGCCAGTGCTGCGCGTCTGCATGTTGCCGGCGTGCGGAGCGTATTCCTTGAAGAGATGGCTGTGAATGCCGTGACCGCTGGTGAGGTTCATCAAGTCGAACTCGAAGCCGATGAGTCCGCGCGTGGGCACGGTGGCGATGATGGTGGCACCGTGGGGGTTGGTCTTCATGTCGTCGATGCGGGCTTTGCGCTCGGCGAGGCTCTTCATCACTCCGCCCATGGATTCGGCAGGCACGTCACAATAGAGGGTTTCGTAAGGCTCGCAGAGGACGTTGTCGATGCGCCGGGTGATGACCATGGGGCGGGAGATGACGACCTCGAATCCTTCGCGCCTCATCTGTTCCACGAGCACGGCGATCTGCATCGCGCCACGCGCGCTGACATTGAAGATGCCGGACTTGTCGGTATCGGCGATGGAGATGCTGACGTTCATCTTGGCTTCGCGGTCCAGACGGTCCTTGATCTTGCGGGAGGTGACGTGATCGCCTTCGCGTCCGGCAAGCGGGCCGTCATTTACGGCGAACTGCATGACGATGGTCGGAGGATCGATGGCGACAAAGGGCAGTGCCTTGGCGTCGATCGCACCACCGACGGTCTGGCCGATGTCCACATCCTCGAAGCCGCTGATGCCGACGATGTCGCCTGCGCTGCCGACGGTGCTGTCGCTGCTGCCGCCTACTCCAGTGTATTGGAAAACTTTGGTGACCTTTACCGGCTTTGGGGCTTCAGTTTCGTCCTTGCCCAGCAGGAAGACGCGATCACCGAGCTTCACAGAGCCGCGCGTGACTTTGCCGATGGCGACGCGGCCAACGTAGTGATCCCAGTCGATGTTGGAGACGAGCATTTCAAAGCTGCCTTCAGGTTCTGCGACCGGCGCGGGAATGTGATCAACTATTTTTTGCAGAAGAAAGGCCATGTCGTGATGTTCACCATCTGGGCTGTCGCTAATCCAGCCGGAGCGCGCGCTGCCGTAGAGGAACACAGCATTGAACTGGTCTTCGCTTGCTTCGAGTTCGAGGAAAAGCTCCAGCACGGCGTCATGCACCAGTTGCGGTTGCACGTTGGGGCGGTCCATTTTGTTGAGCAGGACGATGGGCTTGAGACCTTGTTGCAGCGCCTTCTTCAAGACGAACCGGGTTTGCGCTTGCGGGCCTTCATAGGCATCGACCACGAGCATGACGCCATCCACCATCTTCATCACGCGCTCCACTTCACCACCGAAATCCGCGTGGCCGGGTGTGTCCACGATGTTGATGATATGGTCGTTCCAGTGAACGGAGGTGTTCTTGGCCTTGATGGTGATGCCCTTTTCGCGTTCGAGATCCATGGAGTCCATCGCGCGCTCGGCGATCTGCTGGTTCTCGCGGAAGTTGCCGCTGGCGCGCAGGAGAGTATCCACAAGCGTAGTTTTGCCATGGTCAACGTGGGCGATGATGGCGATGTTGCGGATATGGGTGGGAGACATAAGTGATACGGTGTGGGGACTTAATTGTCCGCCGGAGAGGACGCCTTGATGACGGACAGGAATGTCCGCCCTGACAAGGGGGCGGAGAGAATACCTTGGAACGCCCAAAGCGCAAGCGATGGAATGGTTTTGAAAGGATGGAGGGTGAAGGATGAGGAATGAGGCCAAAGGATCCACACGCATGGTTGCGAACGCGGAGAGGCTGTGCTTTGTGCTGGGAAAGCAACATTCAATGCCGCGCCGTCGTATTCTCAAAGTTTTCAACCGCTATCTCCTCTACGGTGGAGAGGAGAATTCAGTGGAAAAAATCCACCGGCTGCTGGAGGAGGATTACGAAGTCATCCGGATGCCTCTGGACAGTCGTGAATGGGTGGGGGAAGGGGCGCCGACGATTTTCAGCCAGGCATGGCGCACGGTTTACAATCCTGAGAGCCTGCGCCGTTTCGAGCGCGCCGTTGCGGAGCACAAGCCGGACTTGGCACTCTTTCACAATGTCTTTCCGGTGGGATCGCCCTCGCTTTATCACGGAGCCATGCGCATGGGCGTGCCAGTCATCCAGTATGCGCACAATTACCGCCCGTATTGCGTGGCTGGCACTTTGTATGCGAAAGGTCGCGTGATCACGGAGCCATTGCGCGGGAACTACTGGCCGGAAATTTATCATGGCGTGTGGCAGAGATCAGTCGTGAAATCGGCCATCATGGCGGTCGCGATGAAGCTGCTGATCCGCTCCGGCTGGCTGGACTCTGTCAAGGCCTGGGTCTGCGTCTCCGAGTTCATGCGGGATCATTTTATCGAAGCCGGACTGCCGCGCGAGCGGGTTCATGGCTTGCGTCATGCGTGGATCCCGATGCCAGAACCGCCGCCGGTGACGGACGGGAATTATTATCTGTTTCTCAGCCGGCTGGTCGTTGAGAAAGGTGTGGAAGTCCTGCTGCGAGCCTGGGAGAAAATTTCCCGAAGTCTCGGCGCGCGCGCGCCACAGCTCTGGATAGCGGGAGAGGGGCCGCTGGAAGACAAGGTGCGCGAGGCAGCGGCGAAAAATCCAAATATTAAATATTGCGGAATGCTGTCGGGGCAGGCCAAGCGTGATGTCATCAGCAATTGCCGCGCAATGCTGGTGCCCTCCGTCTGGTGGGAACCGCTGGGGCTGGTGACATGCGAGGCTTATGACTACTCCAAGCCCGTGCTTGCTGCGGGCTCCGGAGGCCTCTCGGAAACAGTCTTGCCCGGTATCACAGGCTTCCTGCATGAGCCGGGCAATATGGATTCCCTGATCAGCGATGTGCTTTGCATGGAAACGCTGCCCACGGAGCACCGATTGGAAATGGGGCGGGCGGGAAGAAGATTTTTGCTGGAGCACTTCGGCGTCGCCCAGTGGAAAGCCCGCATGGGCGCGATCATTGATGGGGTCATGCAGTGAATCCTGTAGCCACTTGTTTGAAGGAAAAGACGGGGAAGCTGCATCCGCACTTGACGGGCGCGTGACGGTGAAGCAAACTCGCGCACGTTTCGAAACGCGCGCATCATGGTGAGGTGGCTGAGTGGTCGAAAGCGACGGTTTGCTAAATCGTTGTAGTGCGTAAAGCGCTACCGAGGGTTCGAATCCCTCCCTCACCGCCATGCCCCGCAAGAGACTCAATTTACAGTAACCTGTCACGCCGCCTTGTCGAATATCTCCAGTGACACTTCTCTCTGGATGAAAGCCACCACTTTGTCCACGCCCTCTTTGCCGATGGCGCTGATTCCCTGATAAACGGA
>JAYVZW010000502.1:0-3057 GCA_043783015.1 Verrucomicrobiota bacterium | reverse complement strand
TTCCATCTCTGCGAGCCGTCGGGTCGTTGTTTCCAGCCGGCTCGCCGTGACACGCGCGATGTATTCGAAAAGCGCGGCATAGAAAGCGGGATATTCTTCACGGGGTTTGATGTCCTGAAGAAATTTTTGATCCACCGCCAGACAGAGTGCCGGCGTTTTTGCCACCACGGTGGCGGAGCGGCGATCTTGATTGACCACGGCCAGTTCGCCGAAGACCTCGCCAATGCGATTGATGGTGGCGAGGGTTTTTCCCTCCCGGCACACGTTCACCTCGCCGCCAAGCAGGATGTAAATTCTGGAGTCGATCGCGCCCTCATGGATGATTACGTCGCCCGTCTCGCATTGAATGTAGCTGCTGGAGTCCAGCACATCGTCCAGTTGTTCGTCGTCGAAAGAGCCGAGAAACGGAAGCGCCCTCAGCGCCTCCGGCACCCGGCCGTGGTCGTGAATGAAGGCATACTCTTTCATCATGGGGGCATATTGGCAAAAACTCGGCGTCTTGAAAAGCTTCTTGTTTCATTGGCGGCATTTTTTTCCGCAGGTTGCCAGATTACATCAGCTTGTGGCCTTTCAAAACAAATGTGAACTTTTGTATCGAACAACACAAAATGCGCTTTGCAGCATTGCGTTTGCTCCCGTCCCATCTAGCTTCCCGCCCTCATGAAAACCCCGCTCCAGATCCCGCTTCGTCTTGCCACTTCACTCGCGCTTGCGTTCAGCTTGGCCTGCTGTGACAAAAAAGACACACCTCCGCCCGCAACGCCCCCCCCGGTAAAGACCACTGGAGCCGCACCGGCTTCCTCAACGTCCCCCGCAACCACTTCCGCAATTCCTGCTACGCCCAAGGATCCCTCGCTGGCTGATCAGGCCGCCAGTCTCGGGTTCGCGGGCAAGCTTCCGGCGGACACGGAATTTTATTTTGGCAGCGCCAATCTCAAGAGCCAGATTGATGCCCTTAAAAAGTCTGCATTCTGGAAAGAGGTTTCCTCATTCATGGATGACAAAACCCCGGCACCCACTGCGGGCGACAAAAGCATGGCCGCGTTGCAGAAACTATGGGGCGATGACTTCTTCATCGCAGGACCCAAGGGGATGACCCAGAGCGCCGCCTGGATGGTCGATTTCAACCATGTTTATAATGAGATCAACTTCCACGCTTTGATGACGGGCGGAGTGGCCGGCATGGAAGGCGGAAAAGACGCGAAACCCACCCCGATGATTTACCTCCAGGCGCTGATGCAGAATCCCCGGCAGATTGATCAGGTCGGCAAGCTCATCACCCAGTTCGAACTGCCTGCTCTGCTGATCGGTTTCAAGGTGGAAAATCCCGCCGCGCTCGCCAGGCAGCTTCTTCCTGACGAAGCATTCAAAGACATGCCCAAGGACAAGTTCACCCTGTCCACGCTCAAGACGCCGGACGGCAGCAGCTTCCAAGTAATTTCCACCGAAGGCTCAAAGTTGATGACCGACGTCCAAAAAAAGGAGATGCTCGCCAATCTACCGCCAATTTTCGATGACCATGCGCGCCAGGTGGCTGAGAAAGCCATGACCGACATGCAGGCAAAAAAAATGGCCGTCGGCTGGGGCGCAGTTGGTGACTACCTCGTGTTCGCCTGCGGCAAGAACCTCGACCACCTCAATTTCGCCATCACCCCCGGCGCATCCCTACTGTCCAAAACCGAGATGGCCCGCCTCGCGCCGCATGTTCAGAAGAACCTCCTCGGCATCATCTATGGCGATGCCGGAATGCTCACCGCAGCATCAGACACCCAGCCCTTCACCCCCATGCTCCGGGGCGCGCTTGGCGCGATGAAGGAAAACAAAACCTTCGGTGAAATGGGAGCAAAATTGAGCCAGGAACTTGAAGAGTTTTCCACGCTTGAGACTGCTGTCTTCAAACGCGAAAACACCACCATGACCGCCGCCCTTTGGTGGGACCGCGGTCTGCATCTGGAAAGCTACGGCGGACCTCGTGCCCGCGCCTTCCAGACTGGTGTGCCTCTTAAATATGCCGGCTTCGTCGATAAACCCGGCGTCATCCTCGGGGTAAACTATCAGCGCAACAAAGCTTACGAGCTGGCCTCCCGCGCCTGGATGGAAAAGCTGGTCGGAATGATCTACACCGGAGCCCAGGAGCTTATGAAAACGGGCATTGCCGGACCCAACGGAGCGCAACAGCTCGCCATGTTTGAGATGATGGCCATGCCGACCTTGATGAAAATGTATCAGGCAGACAAAGATTTGACCGACAAAGCACTCGGTGACGAAAACGCCTTCATCATCGACATCAACGGCAAGATGCCCGCATTGCCCGGAGTTCCCCCAGAAACCAAGGGCATGAAGTTTCCCCGCATCATCACCATCTCTGATGTCAACAACCGCGCGGAAATCGGGGCCAGCTGGCTGAAGATGAATGAAGCCATCACCCAGATTTCCACCATCGCTGGTGCCATGGGCGGGGCAGGTGCTCCGGGCGAAGACGGGAAGCCAGGGGCCTCCGCGCCAGCGCCCGTGCTCCCGGACCCGATCAGTTCCGAAAAGAACGGCCTCACCAGTTATTTCTACGGCATGCCATTCTTCGCCGGCGATCTGCTCCCCTGTGCCTCGCTCAATGATAAAGTCTTCATGCTCAGCACCTCCAAGGACTGCGCGGAATCCTTCGCCGCCGAGCTGGCCAAACCCTCGACATCCAAAGTGGACGGGCTGATCTGGCGCTTTGATCCTGCCGCGCTGATCGAATACGGCGTCTCGCTTTCCAAGTTCGCCCCCGAACAAAAACCCGACCAGCAGAAAGAAATGAAGCAGGTTCTGAAATGGGCCAAACCTTTCCGCGCCATGCAGGGCCACGTGTTTGAAGAAAACAAAATGCCGCGCACCAGCTTCTCCTGGGAGATCAGCGACCTCGTGTCCTTTGATTGATCCCGCCGCGTCATCCCGGCAGCACTGTGCGAAGCAATACGTTTTACAACGACTTCGATATCGCCCGGCTCCATCAGGAGCCGCGCGGTTCGGGCGAAGATTACCGCAGCGCGTTTCAGATTGATCGCGATCGCATCC
>JAYVZW010000501.1:0-3074 GCA_043783015.1 Verrucomicrobiota bacterium | reverse complement strand
AATGGCGTTACGGCGCGGCGCGCGGACTGAAAAACGTGATCGGACTCACGCTCGGAACCGGCGTGGGCGGCGGTCTCGTGCTCGACAACAAAATGTATCGTGGCAGTCAGTTCAGTGCCGGGGAGATCGGGCAGATGAGCATTCACTTTGACGGAGTCAGCGGTCATTACGGCAATCTCGGCGCGCTGGAAAAATACATCGGCAATCAGCAGATCGCGGATCACGCAGTGAAACGATATTCGCAGGCCGGAATTCAACGTGCGGCGGCGGATTGCTCACCCAAGGCCATCGCCGATGCCGCGCACGCCGGTGACATCATCGCAAAGCATATCTGGGGCGAGATCGCCGACTGGCTCGGCACCGCATTGGCCAGCATCGCCTGGCTGTTGAATCCTGATGCGTTCGTCATCGGCGGCGGAGTGGCGCAGGCGGGTGCGTTGTTGTTTAAGCCACTGGGAAACAAAGTGAAGTCCATGCTCTCGACCGTGGCCTCCGACAACCTAAAAATTCTTCCGGCGAAATTCCACAACGAGTCTGGCATCATCGGCAATGCCGCGCTGGCGGGTGATGCTCTCGCCGGTTGATGCACAACCAGCAACGCACTGTATGAGAGCAGGATTGCGTCATACAACGTTTTCTGTTAGTCTCCAATTATGGGTGACAGAAGGTTTGTATGCGTGGCATTTCTCCTTTGGTTTTCAGGGATTGAGCCAGCTATCTCTCGGGGAGTCCATCTTTGGAGCATCAAAGAATTGGCGCAGAAAGCGGATGTTCTGGTCGTCGGTGAAGTGATCGAAGTTACCTTGGTGGAGGGAATTCGCCCGGACATGACCCACTGGAACATCTCGCTTCTTCGCATGGCCGCGAAGATTCGTGTTCTGCGAGCCTACGCGCAGGATGGTTCTCCCCCGATCCAAGAGGAGAAGCCTCTGATTTTGATTTACGAAGCTATAGATTGGGAAAAGGACGAGCATTATTCTACCGCGCTAGATTTACATGAATTCGCCGTAGGCGACATTTTTGCATTCCCGTTGCGGCGAGAGACGGAGCAGGAAGCGTTCATCCGGCAACGCGCGTGGCGACTGCTTGATGAGGAAAATCATGGGAGTGTCATCCCTGCGCAGAAAGAAGGAATTCACGACGCGCCTGGGAAATCCGGAGTCGAGTTTTTGGAGTCGGAATTGGCGGGTGCCTTTGCGAGCCACGATTACGCTACCGTATATTTGGCAGCCAAATCTTCAGTCTGGAAACATCCATCTGACGCATCCACTGAGCGCGTATTCAAGCTTCTCGAAGTTCAGATAAACGATGATGAAAATCAGTGGCTGGCAGTCGGCACGGCTATTTATTGCGCGGCTGGAACACCCAAGCAGAAGATTTCTGATCTTCTTCGACATAACAAAATGGGTAAGGATCGAGAAATGTTTAGTTTCATCTTGGCAGTCCTGCAAAAGTTGTCTCCAGAAAAACTGGAGGAGCGGCTGGTCAGACTGGCAGTCCAGCACTGTGATATTCATCCATACGGAACGGGAGTTACCATCATGATAAATGATCATCGACATGCTGTTACCGCGCCTCTTTTAAAAGCCAAACTCGGAGCCGGCGATGCGTCTGCTCTTGTTGTTGTGGAAACCAGCATTAAAGAAACGGACGATCCCTTGCTACCGGTTGCATTGAAAGCCTCGCGAGACTTCGCAGAGAAAGCTGGCGTCAAATTCGCGCGAGTGTGGATTTCTACCGTCGTGCTGATCTTGAGGTATGGAAAAGACCAAGACGTTGAATTTCTCGCCCAATTGATCGGGATAGCAAAGAAGACCGACCATACGAGATTTACGAATCTCTGGAGATCATGCATGCACGCCAGCAACCCCCGCGTGATCTGCGTAGCGCGTCAGTTCATAGACGACAAGGATTTATGTTTTCCGAATTGGAGAATATGCGATGCAGCAACCCAGATGATAGAGTCTGCGGCAGGGGTGAAGTTTGGCATGGACTATAAACAGCCGGTTCAAGTGCGTGACGCCGCCGTTGAGAAAGCAAAGAATTGGCTCATCAAGAATCCAGGAATGCCCAAGCTAAGGTGACCGTTGTCTCTTCTAGCGCCCCCAACAAAATCACGCATCGGCTGCATGTCTGATTGAACAATGGAGAGGCAGACTGCATGGTGGGTCTCCATGTCACTTTCGTCACCAGCTCTGACTATCGCCGGACGCGAATTTAAATCGCGCCTCATGCTCGGCACAGGCAAGTTTTCCTCCGGCGAATCCATGCGCGATGCGCTGGATGCGAGCGGTTGTGAAATTGTCACCGTTGCCCTCCGGCGTGCCGATTTGTCTGGCAAGAAAGACCCGTTCGCAAACATCCTTGAATTCATTTCCAGCAACCGCTATCTCTTGCTGCCCAACACCAGCGGGGCGATGAACGCCGAAGAAGCGGTGCGTCTCGCGCGACTCGCAGTCGCCGCCGGATTGCCCAACTGGGTGAAATTAGAAATCCATCCTGATCCGCGTTACTTGCTGCCCGATCCGATTGAAACACTGAAGGCTGCGGAGATTCTCGTGAAGGAAGGCTTCATCGTGTTGCCCTACATCAACGCCGATCCCGTGCTGGCGAAACGATTGCAGGATGTCGGCACCGCGACGGTCATGCCGCTTGGTTCACCGATTGGTTCGCATCAAGGCATAACGACTCGGAAGCAGATCGAAATCATCATTGAGCAAGCCACTGTTCCCGTCGTGGTGGATGCAGGGATCGGCGTGCCCAGCCATGCGGCAGAAGCATTGGAGATGGGCGCGGATGCCGTGCTGGTGAACACCGCCATCGCAATTTCCAGTGATCCCGTAAGAATGGCGCAAGCCTTCAAAGCAGCAGTGGAAGCTGGCCGCACCGCGTATGAACTCGGCATTGCCGATGTCAGTGATCTCGCGTCGCCCACGAGCCCGCTGGCAGCGTTTCTCGGTGGTTCGTGAGATAGCCTGCTTCGCTCACTCGTTCCCGGGAAATGGATTAGCGCTCAGGCGTATTTTAACCTCCTGCTCAATTGAAGTCTTTGCAGAAGAAGATGCTTCTCTCTC
>JAYVZW010000500.1:0-3080 GCA_043783015.1 Verrucomicrobiota bacterium | reverse complement strand
CACTACAGGGTTACCCATCGCTTTCACGAGCCAAGGCTTCTCCTCCACAACCTTCTGCAGCGCCTCCGGCTTTTCACGGCGGGCGTAGTCCATGAGTCGGGCGGCGTCATCTCCGCTCATCTTGTTTGGATCAATCGAGCCCAGGCCCAACATGCTGGCGATGCCACTCAGCGCACCGCCGCCACCCAGCGAACCCAACAACCCGCCGAGCAGACCCTTGCGCTCTTCTGGCGGAGCTTGAGCGATCGCGGTGCTTGCCGCCTGGTGAAATTGGTCGTCTGGCATCTTGCCCAGATATTCCGTCGCGCTTTGCCGGTAGGTTTTGTTGTCGAAGCCAGCGTCGTCTGGATGAGTCGAAACAAAGCGGTCGTGATACTGGGCGGCATCGCGATCATCCACAGTTTTATCTCCGCCAAAGCGGCTCATAAAGTCATCAACAGTTCCAGGCATATGTTTATTTGTTTAGGTTGGGTGCAGGGTGGGAAGTGTGGCTATTTTTCGGGCGAGTAGGTCATATCGCGAGTGCGCGCATTCAAGTGACCAGTGCCAAGTTTGTGCGGCGGATTCGAGGGCGTATAAACAATGACCGTCGCATCCGCGCCAGGAAACTCGGCCGCCATTTTACCGAGCATGACTCGCATCAATGCAGGGATT
Source organism: Verrucomicrobiota bacterium (assembly GCA_043783015.1). GTDB lineage: Bacteria > Verrucomicrobiota > Verrucomicrobiia > Verrucomicrobiales > Verrucomicrobiaceae > VFKE01. The sequence continues at coordinate 2,426 of JAYVZW010000500.1, read as the reverse complement.
TTATCCATCTCAACGCTGCGATCCAGCACGAGGCCGAGTTCGTTTTGCTCATTCAAAAGCGCACGATCAATGGTGCGCCCTTGGGGATCAGCCTCGCGAATTCGATTGAGAAAGGCCATCTGACGCTGCTTAACATCTTGGGGATTGCTGGCTGACGTCGTGCGCGGGTGCCCGCCAGATGGAGCAGTAGTTGGAGGCGGCTGATCACAGCCGGTCAGGGCCAGAATCCCCGTTGCGAGGAACGACCCAAGATAAAAGCGAGATGATGGTGGCTGCATGGAAATGGAAATCACTTATCAACAACAATCTTTTGAACACGCAAAGTGTCTTGCAAATCACGCTCATGGTATATGGGGCAAAACCCTAAGTTATTAAGGAAAGCACCGTCATTAGCTTGCTAATTTGTCTTGTGAAGTCTGATGCGTCACAGCCCCAGCCCTCTAGCATTTCTATGAGCAGATCGAGCCTGGCATCAAGCTTTGAAAATGCACCACTCGCCCGGCTTTAACTCTCCAAGATCAAATTCCCCAAACCGCGCACGGTGCAGCTGCTCCACATTCCAGCCCTGACTGGCGAACATGCGGCGCACTTGATGGTAGCGGCCTTCGGTAATGGCGAGCCGCGCATTTAGTTCATTGATAATCTCCAGCTTCGCAGGCAGGCATGGTTTCTCCTCGCCACGCAACACCAGGTCGCCACGCGCGAAGGTTTCGGCCAAATCCGCTGACAGCGGTTTGTCCACAATGACCTCATAAACTTTTTCAATGTCTGATCTCGGCGAAGTCCATTTCTGCACGAGATCGCCGCGATCCGTGATCAAGAGCAGGCCGCTGGTATTCTTATCGAGTCGGCCGACGGTGGTGACGGGCGGGTTGCGCCGCGACCAGCGCGGGGGCAGCAGCTCGTAGATAGTTGGGCCTTCACCGCCGGCGCGAGTGCAGACATAACCGATTGGCTTGTGCAGGATGGCGAGCAATCCATCAGGCGCTTCGAGTGGCGCGCCGTCGAAGAGGACATCACTCGCAGCAACTTTGACATCATGATGCGCAGCGACCACACCGCGCACGGTGACATGCCCGGCATTCACCAGGGCGCGAACCTCACGGCGGAAACCATAACCGAGAGACGAGAGAAGCTGATCGAGGCGGCGGAGCGTGGACATGCGGAATGGGCTGGCACCATCAATTTTACAAAAGCGATTGCAAATCAGCGTTGCCAAAAAAATGCCGGTTTCTGCATGCAGCAGAAACCGGCCCTGATAGTTAAACGCAATCTCAGTTCTTCACGACAAGAAACTTCGTCTGGCCGGCACGAACAATCTTCAACTGCACCGCGCCGCCAGCTTCGCCTTTGTTGGAGCGGGCCTCGGGAAGGCTGCTCACGACTTTGCGATTCACCTGTGTGATCACATCGCCTTCTTGGAGGCCGACTTTCGCCGCCGGACTTTTTTCATCCACGTTGGTGACGACCACCCCCTTCACATCGGCTTCGATTTTATAATTCACGCGCAACTCATCATTGAGTTCCTCCACCTTGACGCCTTCGAGGAAAGCATCACCGGCACCCTTGGCCTTCTCGGGGCCGGGCCTGATTTTTTCAAAGGCGGAACTGAGCTGGTCCGGAAGTTTTTCCAGTTTGGCGGTGATCTCCTTGCGCTCGGGTTTTTTGCTCGACTCGTTGAAGCGGACAACGCCAAATTTCACGTCGGTTCCCGGATGATTAGAACTGATCATGAGGCGGAGTTTTGTGGGATCGGCAATTTTCTGGCCATCAGCGCTAACGATCACGTCACCCTCTTCAAACCCGGCCTTGGCAGCGGGGGAACCATCGACAATCCGCGAAACCGTGACGCCGCTTTCATCCTTCAGTCCCAGGAAATCAGACATGCTCGGCTCAACTGCATCCATCTGGATGCCGAGGAATCCGCGCTGAACCTTGCCGGAGTCCACGAGATCACGGACGACTGACATGGCCATGTTCACCGGGATGGCGAGACCGATGCCAGCGAACATGCCGCTCTGGGTTTCAATGGCGGAGTTGATGCCGATGACGCGGCCTTGGGCATCGACCAGCGGACCTCCGGAGTTGCCCGGATTGATGGCCGCATCGGTCTGGATGAAGTTCTCATAACCGGCTTCACCCTTCTTGTTGCCGATGATTCCCATCGCACTGCGCCCGAGCGCGCTGACGATTCCGTGCGTCACAGATTGTTCGAGTCCCATCGGCGCACCGACGGCCAGCACGATATCGCCGACGCGCAGCTTGGAACTGTCGCCAATGGTGGCGTGCGGCAGTCCCGTCCCCTCGATCTTGATGAGGGCAACATCGGTTGATGGGTCAGTGCCAATAACTTTGGCAACATATTCTTTACCTTTGCCGGCCACGATAACTTTTATTTCATCCGCACTGTCCACGACGTGATTGTT
>JAYVZW010000499.1:0-3087 GCA_043783015.1 Verrucomicrobiota bacterium | reverse complement strand
GGACGATGGCATTGCCCATGGAGGCTGCGTTTGAAGCTGCAGGAGCACCTTTCCCATACGCAGCCATGGCAACTTGGACCCCGTCCTTCATGGAGCGGTTCTTGACGGCTACCACGGTGGAAACGAGATAGCCGGCTTCATCCACCAGCGCACGGCCCGTCTCAAGATAGAGCCGCGGCAGATCCCGGTCCTTGGGCCAGAGTTGTATGATCGTGTCGCAAATTGCCTCGGCATAGCGATCCATCGGGGGCGTGACCTGCTCCGGCGGGAGATATTGATAGTGGAGCCTTGCGTGCGATGCGAACCCGCCTCCGAGGTTCAGGTATCGGATGTTGCCGACGCCGATAGTCTCCACCTCCTTGGCAAGTGCGATCAGGCAGCCTGCTGCGATGCGGTAAGCCTCCGGATCCAGAATGAACGTGCCCGCGTGGCAGTGCAACCCGTGCAGGGTTAGTTGAGGCATGCTGCGCAGGCGTCGGATGACCTGCATTGCCTCACCATTGTCGGCGCTGAAACCAAACTTTGACCACACCGGGTGCGTGCCCGTCTGGATGTTGATGCGCAGGGCAACCGGCAGGGGTTCCTTGCGTTCCCTTGCAATGGAAGCCAGGGTCAGCAGTTCATCCATGTTATCCACCTGGATCATCGCCCCTTCGGAAACCGCCCGTTCAAGATCGGCGCGCTCCTTGTAGGGGCCGTTAAAGATGATGCAGTTTCCAGGAATGCCGTTTCCGCGCGCCTTTTCATACTCAAACCCCGATACCACCTCGGCGATGGAGCCTTCCTGATGGAAAACCTTGCAGATCGCATTGAGATAGTTGGTCTTGTAGGACCACGCAAACTGCACATCCGGGTAACGGCGGCTGAAGGCGCGATAGGCTTCGCGATATTTGTCGCGCAGTGATTTTTCGGAGAAGACAAACAGCGGGCTGCCATGCTCGCGTATGAGTGAGTTGACGGAGACACCGTCGATCCCGGCGCAGCACGGCGATGCACCGAGGCGGAAGGGATTCACCGGGCCGGAGCCGAGGCGCTGAATGGTGGGAGCTACGTAAGGAAGTCGATTCACGGGAGGGATGCTGAGATCTTGGATGTCACGGATGCGGGGATCGCATCGAAATCGCGGCTCGTGGACAGCTCGGCGAGTTGATGGAGGGAACCCAGCACTTCGACTTGATGGCGGAGATAAAAGTGTCCGGCGGGACAAGGGGGGAGAGTCGGGGGACGCCGTCCAGTGGTCATCATTTCAACAAGAGTGGCGGGGAAGTTGATTCCGAACATTGAGGGAAAATGAACCCATGCCGGAAAGCGCGGATTGATCTCGATCAGCGAATGCTCCCCGCTTCGCTCATCCTTGATGGTTTCGATTTCAAACGGGCCGCGCCATTTCAGCTCTCCAATGAGTGATGTGACCGCCTTTTGAAGCTTGGGGTCGCGGATGGTGATTCCGCCAAGACCCTTGCCCTTGTCGCTGAGGATGGTTTTTCGGATGCAGCAAAGGCCAATGACTTCGCCTTCTCCATCGCCCAATCCCATCGCGTTGAATTCGGTTCCCTGAATGAGACGCTGGAGGATTGCCGGAGCGCCCCACTGAGCCAGCAGTTTGGAGGTTTTGGCGATCAACTCCTCCTCTGTCGCAATCATGTGGGCATCGTAATACTGGCCCTTGACCATCAGCGGATAGCCGAGTGCCGCCCCGGCCGCCCGTGCGCTTTCCAGGTCGTAAACCGCACGGGTTTCCGGTGTCGCCACGCCGCATTGCTCGGCAAGCTTATGCAAGCGGCTCTTCGATCGCCTTTTTAGCATGGCGGGATCCGGCAGACAGGTTAGCAACCCGCGTCCACTCAGATTGTCCTCCAAATGGGAGAGCAGTTCTATTTCCGAATCCAGCGTCGGAATGAATAAATCGACCGGCGTTTTGCCTAATACGTAATTCATGCGCGCAAGGAAAGCTTCCGCGCCCGAAGTGGGATAAGGCATCGTGTAGATGGCATCCGGCCCATTTTCCACATAGATGCCGCTTTCCATCGCGTCGTAAACCAGACCGACGATAAAGGCGTTTGGATAGGCGAGTCGGATGCTTCTTAAAATGCCCGACCCGGGCTGCGGATTTTCGCCGCGATGCAGCCCGCTGATGGCAATCCGCGGCGTGCTCATATTTTCCAGCCCAAATGCTCCATGGTGCGAAAGAAGCTGCCAATATCCCGGCGCACGGTATTTTCATCCACTTCGTATTCGGCAAGCAGATGATCCATGACAGAGGCCTCGTCTGCACCCTGTTGAAGCAGTCGCACCGCTCGCAGGCCGGTGACGCTTAGCTGGAAGGTGTCACCGCCCACGGGGTCGAATGCAAAGCCGCGATCATTCAAAAGCAGATCGGAAAGTTGTGTGGCCATTTGTTTTCCGGGATTAAAGTCCGCTTGCCGGCTGCAAGTCCGCCGAAGGCTGGGGTTTGCCGTTTTGCAAGGTGCTCTTGATTGGCTTGCCGCCAGTAAGATCGTAGCCCTTCTGGGCGTAGGGATAGTCCGCGTTTAGGGAGAGGATTTTGGCAAAACCGCGAAACGCCTGTCGCGGGTCTGCAAGAAAATAAGAAGTCCAGGCCTCGCCGCTGGTGGCGTCGATATCCTCGGGATAGTAGGTTAAAACACGCCGGTAGGAGGAGCGTGCCTTGCGATAGTCTTTTTTTCCGTAAGCCGCCCCGGCCAGCGCCATCTGCGCCCTGTAGTTGGAAGGCTCGATGTGCAGCACGGCATCCGATGCGGCTTGAATCTTGAGTGGATCGTTCTGCGCTTGCGCCACATTCAGGAGACCCAGCAGCGGATTGAGCGCAGCCGGCTGCATCTGGTTTGCGGCTGTATAAAATGCCAGCGCTTTCGCATAGTCCTGCTTCAAATAATGCAGCCAGCCAGTTCGCATGGTCGCCAGGAACTTGTCGCCGCCCTGTTGCTGGTAGGCGGTCACTTGCTTAAGCGCCTCGTCGTAACTCTTGCCGGTCTCGGCCTGAGTGGAGGCACTCCACAAGCTGGCCAGGCTCGGCGCGCCGGGAGCTGTGTCGGCATTTGATGCGGTCATGCTGCAAGCGATGGC
>JAYVZW010000498.1:0-9299 GCA_043783015.1 Verrucomicrobiota bacterium | reverse complement strand
AATTCAGAGAGCAAGCGGGTGGAAGCAGCTTTCATCAGTGGGACCGGTGGCGTGGTCAATCTCAAGATGCGCGATGGAACCGTGGCCGCAGTGCCGCTGGACAAGCTCTCGCAGGCGGATCAGCTCTGGGTGAAACAACACGAAGTCACGGCGGCATCCCGCCCCGCCTTGGGTTCATCCGCTTCAGCGGCCAAAGACTGGCCCAAGTCCACTGGGCTTGAAGAGGCACCCAAGGCCATCGTCGTGATGGAGGACGCGGCGGCAAAGAACTACGTCTATCGCACGTCGAACTTCGAGTTCCGTTGTGACTCACGCTTGGGCGCGGATGTGGTGCGGGAATTCGGGCGCATCTTTGAAGGAACGCTGGAAGTGAACAAGCAACTGCCGCTTCTGCTCAAGCCCAAGCCCGAGGAAGGACGAGAGCTGTTCGTCGCCCAGTTATTCACCAACCAAGACGACTACTTCAAGGCCGGGGCCATTCCCGGTTCAGCAGGCGTTTATATGGGCGGAAAGCAATCCATCTTCGTGCCTATTCAAAGCTTGGGAGTGAAGATCGTTGGCAAGCGTGTCGCACTGGAACCGCAGGCGGACAATACGACGCTGATTCACGAGATCACCCACCAGATGATGAACCACTGGCTGGGCCGCCTGCCCACCTGGTATGTGGAAGGTTCCGCAGAATATGTGGCCGCGCAGAAGTATCGCATGGGCCACTTCTCGCTGACCAATCCCGGCGGGAATGTGAGAAAATATCTCAATGATCACAAGGGTGTGTGGGACAAGAAGTTCACCATGTGGCATGTCCATCACCTCATGCAGATTGATTCCAATGCATGGGCTGGTGCCCTCGGCAGCGGACCGACCATCGCCATGCGGAACTATGCGTCCGCGACCATTCTTGCGTATTACTTTTATCATGTGGACGGCAAGGGTGACGCCGCAAACATCATCGCCTGGCTGCGCGCGATCGAGTCCGGCACCCCGCATATGGAAGCTGCCGCGAAGCATCTCATTCGGGGCCGGAAACTCTCGGATATCGAAAAAGAAATCGCCCGCGCCATGCAGAAGGAAGGACTGGTCATCGAGTTCACTGGTGACGCCGCGCCTGCTGGATCGACCTCAGATTCGGCGGGCAAATCCTAGCGTCACAAGATTGCTGCTTCCGGCAGATCAGCCTTGATGGTGGAAATAACAGCGTCATTCCGGCATATCATTCCACTACCCTTGCATTTCTGATCCCACTGCATCTTGCAATTCCCGCCCGAGTGCGTCATCCTCAATGCAGAATTTTTTCAAGAGTTGCCGAGGAGAATATTTCTGAGATGTCGTCATGAGTTTGCCGCAGATTGCAGGTCTGGAGTTACATGAGTTGATCGGGCGCGGAAGCTGCGGTGCGGTTTACCGTGCGGTGAAACTGGACACGGGCGAGGCCTGCGCGGTGAAGGTCTTTGCCAGCATGGCGATCAGTCGCAAGTTGCTAACCATCGCGATGCGCGGCTTGCAGCAGATGCCGGTGCATCCGGGGTTGCCGCAGCCGCTGGCCTTTGATTTTGACAGCAGCCCCTACTACTGCGCCATGCCGCTCGTGGGGTTCAGCACCGAGGACGAGAAGGGAAACAGGCAATGGGAAACCCCCACACTGGAAAGTTGCTGTGGGAAGTCAGGGCCAGAAGATGCCTGGCGTTACCTTTATGAACTGTGTGATGCGCTGGCTTGGCTGCACCGGAACAACCTTTTGCATTGCAATCTGAAGCCGCGCAACATCCTGCTGGATGATGATCCCGGCAGTTCGATCAAGCTCTCGGACATCGTGCAGGGATGGATCGGCGGCACGCATCACTTCGAGACGACGGATCACATTCTCTATATGCCGCCAGACCAGGTGGAGCATCCCGATGCCCTTGCGCGGCATGGCACTTCATGGGACGTGTATTCCTTCGGCGTGACGGCGTTCCGCCTGCTCACGGGCGAGTTCCCGCGCGGTGCTCCGGCCTATGCGGAGGTCGTCGCCAGTCACCCTCTGCCCGAGGGCGCGACATATACACTAGACAATGCCTTGATGCTTCACCAGGTGCGCTCGCAGCCAGATGTTTCCTGGCCGACGGAGCCGACAACCAAGTGGGACGCGCGAAGAAAAACAATCATCGACAAATGCCTTGCGCTGGATGCTGCGGATCGCTGGCCCGATCTGCGTGAGGTGATGCATGAGTTTGAGAAGCTGGAGTCTGATTATCTCGTGGAAGATGCGCAGGAGAAGGTTAAGATCGAGAAAGGACGGCAATCGCGCAACGCGGGGCTCTTGCGTGCACTGACCATTGTCTTGTGCGTTGTGATGGTCATTGAGGGCATCTGGGGGCTGGTCTATACGCGCAGCCTCAAGGGTCGTGCTGAACGCGCGGATGTTCTCATTACGAAAAAAGACGAAACCATTACCCGGATGGATCAGGATATCAAAATGCTGACGAGTGATCAGGGCAGCAAAATCAGCGACCTCTCCACCAGGTTAAATGAAGAGCGGGAGGCGCGACAACTAGCCAACCAGAACTTGCAGATATCGCAGGCCGCGGTGGATCAGTTTCTCTCGCAGCTTTTGCAAATGCCCACCGGCGTCGGTCTGGAAGCCGAATTCTCCGAGAAGCAGATTAATGATGCCCTCTTTTTCTATGAAAACGAGCGGAAGCGGCTCAAGGAAAATGATGATCTGCTGCCGGAGCGCGCGCGCAATTATTTCAACACGGCACAGCTCCTGTTGCGCAGGCAACAACGTCCCGAGGCGGCAGGTTATCTTGAAAAGGCGAAGTCCGCGCTGGACTTGCTGTTAAAAAAACAGCCCGGACATGCCAATTCATCCCGTTGGCAGGAACTGCTGGGCAGCGCGTGCCGCTGGCTGGGATCATTGAAGGCGGAAGATGGCCGTCGCAGTGAGGCACTGAATTTTTTCAAACAAGCCGTCACCGCCCTCACTCCAGTCGTGCAGGGCGATCCCAAGAACCGCGCCACCCGTTTTGAATGTGCCAGCGCCTGGTATGAACTGGGCAAACGTTCGCGACGCGACGGCAAAGTCTCCGACTCGGTGGACGCGCTCGGCAAAGTAATGGAACTGATGAACGCTAAACTCATCGGCGAAGAGCTTACCATGCAGGAGCAGTTCATTTTATCGCGCAGCCGGATCGAGCAAGGACTGGCCCAACGCGATCAAGGCAATCCGGACAAGGCCATGAAAACTTTGTTCGACTCCATGGAAGAGATGGTCAAACTCGTTGAGCGCTCCGGCCACAACCCGGAGCAGGCCATAACCCTCGCGGAAGCCTACATTGAGTTTGGCGAGATTGTCGCCGGAAAGCTCGGCAGCAATGACGCGAAGGAGGCGCACTCTGAGGCCATGAACATCCTGATCGATCTGGTTCGCGTTCATCCGCAATGGGGCGAGGCGCGCTATCTTCTGGGTCGTAATTACGGTGACATGGCTTCGCTCGACCGCGATCTGGGAAATCCAACGGAGGCTTTGAGCCGGCAGAACATGGCTGTGCAATCCCTGGCGGAATTGGTGAAGCTCTACCCGGACAACACCCGCTACGTGACTGAGCTGGCGAAGCTCAAAGGTCAGAATGCGCAGATGCTCTGCGATCTGGGCAAGGCCAAGGAATCCGTCCCCATGGCCGAAGAAGCCATCGCCCCGCTGGAAGCGCTTCTCCTGAAAGACGTCAGCTCACTGGATGTGATGGATCGCAAAGCCTGCGGAATCCTGCTGGCCCAGATTTACGGCATCATCGGGCATTCGGGCGAGGCCATGAAAAATTCAGCCCTGGCCAAGGCTAATTTCACCAAGGCTTCCGACCAGTGGGAAAAACTCAAAGCCCAGCACGGCGATGATGAAATCATCCAGCAAGGCCTGGTATGGACGAAAGACCGGCTGTCAAAGCTGCGCTGAGCGCTTGATTCACTCTCCTACAAGCCTGCTGCGTTCTGCGCCTCCTCTACAGCCTTGATGAACTTCGAGCGTTCACCGTGCCTGTCCTCCCCTCTCGACTGTTCGGCAAGGTCTAGCACGAGCTTGTAGTTCAGGCTGCCTATGTTCTCCGCTCCTTGCAGCAAAAGATTGAAGCCAATCATGGCTGTCTCGAAGGCAAAATCCTCCCGTGCTTCGCTCCAGGAAAGACCGCGATCCATGAGGCGCAGCGACTGGCTTTCTTTGACGGCAACCGGCTGCGCCAATTCCATCACGCCCAGTAATACCGGCTGGTCACGCGTCGGCGAAAAATTCCGCACGGGAACAATTTCATACCATGCAAAGCGGGTGGCCAGATTGCTGCCGCCGCCGGGCGGAATGTGTTTCTCCGTGACGAGTCGATAACCCTGAACCTGTGCCGGATCAAATTTCACAGCGAGACGATAGGAGGCATCGTTGAAATCAATTCCCGTCTGATCCACCGGAATCTGAATTACGAAGCGCATGAGCCTGCGAGTGCTGTCCCACGGGCAGGAAGCGATTTCTGTCTTCCATGAATGGATGACCAGTTTGGGTTGATGCTCCGTTTTGCGCGGAATGGGGATCACATTCGTGACCGTCTTGAGCTGCCCCAGCATCGGTGCGGCAAGAATGATTCCAGCGAACTCGTTGGTCGCTGTTTTAGTGGGCCGCATGAGATCGGGCTGCAATGTGATCGAAGTTTGCGGATGATCTGCGGCGATGATGAAAGAAGCTAATGACAGCTTGGATGTGAAGGCGGGAGCTGGGAAAGCTATCGGTGATGACACTTTCATTTCTCGTGTTGTGGCGACACTGGGAGCAACCACCGGAGGCGGAGAAACAACAGAAGTCACATCCGTATCGGCCGCTGTCTGCCGCACATCATTCGGCGCAATTACCGCAACGATTTTCTTCTCAGCAAATGTGGGCGACATGACGGGGTCACTTTGAAAGGCAGGAACGGTTGCTGACTGATTCGTATCTTTTTTTGCAAGAGTCACAGGCAACGGACGCATCGCCGTTTGATGCCCGATCAGGAATGCGCCCGCGGTCAGGCACGCAGCGGCGGCCAGCCTGAAGACAGTGGAATTGAAAATGGATTTCCTCTTCGGCCGCACAGTGAAAGGTGCTATCTTCGGTGCGCGTCCGGGCTTCTGACTCATAGCCAGCACCGTCTCTTTCTGGGAGGGATGGAGTGTGCGGGCGGGAATGGACGCCCCGGCATGCAGCGCGGTTACGGCCCGCTTAATACAGTTATATTCTTCGCGTGCTTCCGGCGAGCAGGCAATCAGGCCTTTCATGCGCGCAGCACCGGCGGAATCGAGTTCATCCATCACATAAGCGGTGATATCGGGGTGGTTGTAATCTTTCGGTTTCATTTTAGGGGGCGACCGGTAGGAATTGACTTCAGGAGTTTACGCAGATGCTTGATGCCGGTGTGCAGAAGGAATCCGACATTGGTAACACTGAGACCGGTGGCACTGGCGATTTCCTTGTAACTGAGTCCATGCTGGAATTTGAGGCGGATAACCTCGTTTTGATTCTGCGGGAGTTGTCCCATGACATCCCATATCTGTTTAAGCATTTCCTCGTCATCGTTCCCCTCTTCCGGCCAGGACTGCAAGGCGTCAATCCAGTCCATGGGCTGGCCGTTGTCAGAGTAAACCATGCGATTTTCCTTTCGCAAAACATCGAAAGCGCGGTTGCGGCAGACGGCGTAAAGCCAGGCCTTGAGGTTGTCACGGACCCGGTCGGGATCCGCGAGGTAGAGCTTGAGAAAAGTGTCCTGCACCACATCACGTGCCCGCGCCTCGTCACCAAGAATGCTGCAAGCGTAGGCGATGAGCGCACTCTCGTATTGAGCCAGAGCTTCCCCAACCAGTCTGCCGACGGGATCAAAGGGCTGCACTGTTGGAGATGCATTCTGCACAGGAGAAACGGTCAGACGGAAGATTTGTTAGATGAAAACGCCAAGCGATCAAATCTCCGCTGTCATCGGAAAAACACAAGATGCAAGCCGGTTTTGCACTGGACACGTTGGCGGCTCAGGACTACTTACCTCCACAACATGCGTTCAGTCACAAACAGCAGCAAATCAGGCTTGCGACTTCTCCACCTCGGCGTGGCGAGCCTTTAATTTCATCTTTGCCCGCTGTGGGTGGCACGAACCACCCGATAATAATGGAAGCTGACTCCCCGCCGCGGCAGCGCTTCATCAATGAAATTCCTTTTTTCTATTCTATTTTCACTTATCACCATCTCACCATGCCCTTCGACCCAGCAAAAAAATACGCACGCTTCAGCCAGACCGTGATTGATCTGCCCAATCGCCAATGGCCTTCGCGAACGCAAACTCACGCACCCATCTGGTGCAGCGTGGATCTCCGCGATGGCAACCAGGCGCTTGCGGTGCCGATGAATGTCTCGCAAAAGCTGGAGATGTTTGATGCGCTCGTAGCCTGCGGCTTCAAGGAGATCGAGGTCGGCTTCCCTTCAGCGTCAAACACCGAGTTCGAATTTAACCGCCGCCTCATCGAGGACAAACGCATTCCCGACGACGTGACCATTCAATGCCTCGTGCAAGCTCGCGAGGACTTGATCGAGCGCACGGTCGAGTCACTCATGGGCGCGAAGAGCGTCATCATCCACATGTATAACTCCACCTCGCCAGCGCAACGTCGCTACGTCTTTGGCATGGAGAAGCCGGATATCGTCAAGGTGGCTCTGCGCGGCGCACAATGGATCAAGGATCGCATCGCCCGTCTCGAACAAGGTGGCACGCTTGTGATGCTGCAATATTCACCGGAGAGCTTCAGCGCGACGGAGATGGAATTTGCCAGGGAGATCAGCGAAGCCGTGATGGATGTGTGGCAACCGACGCCCCAGCTTAAGATGATTTTAAACCTCCCAGACACCGTCGAGGTTGCGGGGCCAAACATTTACGCCGATCAGATTGAGTGGATTTGCACGAACATCAAGAAGCGCGATTCGCTCATCATCTCGCTCCACACGCACAATGATCGCGGCACCGGGACGGCTGCCACTGAACTCGCTTTGCTTGCAGGAGCGGATCGTGTGGAAGGCACGCTGTTTGGCAATGGAGAGCGCACTGGCAATCTAGACATCGTGCAGGTGGCGATGAACCTCTACATGCACGGCATGGATCCGAAACTGGACTTCTCCGACATGAACGGCCTCATCACCATGTATGAGCGCAGCACCGGCATGACCGTGCCACCGCGTCAGCCTTATGCAGGTGAACTGGTCTTCACCGCATTCAGCGGTTCGCATCAGGACGCGATCAAAAAAGGACTCACCGCCTTTGAGAAGCATCGTGGCATTTGGGATGTGCCTTATCTTACGATCGATCCCAAGGACATCGGACGTGAATACCGCGAGGTCATCCGTGTGAATTCACAGAGCGGCAAAGGCGGCGTTGCCTATCTGCTCGAGAGCGAATTCGGCATCGAACTGCCCAAGGACATGCAACGCGAGTTCGGGCCGCTGGCGAATGACTCTGTGGACAAGCTCGGTCGAGAAGTGACCGCCGCAGAACTGAAAGCTATGTTCTGGAAGGAATACATCGAGCGCAGCCATCCCTATTCGCTAATCCATTTCCATGCTGATGGCGTGCATGGAAATTTCTCCTGTCGTTCCAGCCTGGATCACAATGGCGAGGAATTGCACATCACCGGGAATGGCAACGGCCCCATCGCGGCATTCGTTGACGGCTTGAAAAAGAATGGCACGCCCGCCTTTGAGGTTGCGAGCTTCCGTGAGCAATCCCTCAGTGCCGGAACCGAGGCCAGCGCGCTCGCTTTCATTCAGATCAAACTTGCTACCGGCAGAATGCTCTGGGGCGCGGGCGTGGATACCAACATTGAACTGGCCTCCATCAAGGCGGTCCTAAGCGCGGTCAACCGCGCAACCACATGACGCCCTTCCTTCTCGATCAGAAAGCTTGATGATTTAAAAAACTCGTTAATTCGCATTGGTCGATCATGAAGTAACTGTTGGATCTTTTGTGTCTTTTCTTAGAAGAATTATAATCGCCGCATTTTAAGGCAAACAAGAATCTCGACGCGCGTGGTAATCTGCCAGGATATTTGGCTGAACTCATTACAAGCGCATGAAATTTATACTTCCTATTGCCGGACTCATGGCACTGGCACCAATTATCTCAATGGCGGCAACTGAGGGTGCCATGATTGACCTCGTCTCCACCAACTCGGGCAAGGTCTATCAAAATTGCCGGATTTTCAAAATCGATCCCGACGGTGTTCTCTTCGCACACTCACTGGGCTCCGCAAAAGTCCTCTATCGCGACCTGTCTGAAAACGTCAGGCGACAACTGGGCTATGACCAGACCAAGGCTGCCGACTATGCGGCCGATCTTCTCGCGAAGCAAAAGAAGCAGAGGGAGCAACAGTTTGAATTACGGAAGGAAACCATCAAAGCCCAAGCTTTTGCCCAGGAAGTGGCTGCAAGGATGAATGATATGCAACCAGCGTATAATGCGCCCACATTTACACCGCCATTGTCCGAGTGGGTAGGAACGGTTCCCACCATTGGCTGGTCCACCGGCGGTTATTATCCATACCAACCGAGTTTTGAGCATTGGCAGAAATGGACGCCAAACTACAACCGGCATGTCCCTAACAAGTATAATCAGGAGCAATACAACAATAACAGAATGCACTGCGGCACAGGTCAGATAAGTTATTCCGGTCTTCGCTTAAACCAAGGCTTTGCCGGAAACACCGCCTGTTATAATAACTCTCGCCCGGCCAATCAGTTTTTTGCTGTTCCTGCTTTGAGAACAGCCACTCCGCCGCTTGCGGTCAGTCCGGCCAGAGCCTGTGTTGCTCCCCTGCCCGTTGTGAGTCATCATTAAGCCGGACGCGCTTCGTCTGTTGGGGGCATCTGCGTGGCCTGCGCGCGCAGCCATGGTTCACCGCCGTGCTCATCAGTTGGGGCATCGCATTTTTTGAATACATGCTGCAAGTGCCCGCCAATCGCATCGTCAGCACTTCACTTACCCTGCCCCAGCTCAAGATCATTCAGGAAGTCAGCTACTGGCACGAGTCTAAATAAAACGGCTCCGTCAAAATTGACGGAGCCGTTAGTAATTTTTCTTAAGTTAGGCTGAACGTGTTTCGCAATCCGCTCAGATGATCAGTTACTTCTTGGCAGGAGCCGGAGAGCAATTGATGGTTGTCGCCTTTTTAGAGCTGTCACCGCCCACCGTCGCCCGCATGCCCACTTTGATGTCGCTCGCCTTGCCGTGCTGACCATCAACAATAACGGTGGTATATTCGCCAATTGAGTA